>CAZBNY010000010.1:0-24581 GCA_964493235.1 uncultured Lachnospiraceae bacterium | reverse complement strand
TGCTTAGGAAAGTAAGCTTGACCGCTGCCAGTGGCAGATGAAGGGAAAGCGATTTTCTGTGAGGTGCGAAGAATTGCGAACGGGAGTGAGCAAGGCGAGACAACCGAACAGAGGACAAGTAAGCTTGACCGCTGCCTGTTAATATAATATTCAGAATAATACGCAATACGGCGAAGACAGATCTTCGCCGCTTTGCGCTTTTATAATAAAGGGTTTAAATTAAAGGAAAAGGACAGAGCAGTATGTTCAGGGGACCCTTATGTAAGGAGTCTCTGAACATACCGCTGATGTAAACAGAAAGGACATGGTGATTATGTCGTTCTCATCTATGCTCATACAACTCTTAGGAGGTTTTGAAAAAACAGTGCTCATATTTGTGATGACGCTTATATTTTCACTGCCGTTGGGACTTTTGGTGACTTTTTGCAGAATGTCAAAGTTCAGGCCCCTGAGCGGACTGACTAAGATCATTATTTCAATCCTGAGAGGTACTCCTCTTATGCTCCAGCTTTTTGCGTGGTTCTACGGCCCGTTCTATATTTTTAATATAAAGCTTACGACGAACTATAGGTTCTTTGCTATTATAATTGGTTTTTCGGTAAACTATGCCGCGTATTTTGCAGAGATCTATCGTTCGGGAATCCAGTCTATTCCTGTGGGCCAGTATGAGGCCGCCAATGTTCTTGGCTATAGTAAGAGCCAGACCTTCTCAAGAATTATATTCCCGCAGATGGTAAAAAGGGTTATTCCACCGGTTACAAATGAGGTTATAACGCTTGTAAAGGATACGTCCCTTGCTTTCGCTATCGCTTATACTGAAATGTTTACGATAGCGAAGCAGATCTCGGCGGCGAACAGAAGTGTTTTTGCGCTTTTTGTTGCCGGCGCGTTCTATTTTGTGTTTAACTTCGTTGTGGCAAGGGTAATGGAGCTTATTGAGAAGAAGCTCAGTTATTACAGATAAGGAGGGGAAATTATGAAAATACTTGAAATTAATCACTGCAAAAAGCAGTTTGACGGCAACGAGGTTTTGAAGGATATTTCCCTTTCTGTCGATGAGGGACAGGTCGTTTCTATAATAGGCCCGTCAGGCTCGGGCAAATCGACGCTTTTAAGATGCGCTACGCTGTTGGAGACTATGGACGGCGGCGACCTTGTTTACATAGGCGATTACGCGGCAAGAGATGTGGACGGCAAATCGGTATACGCTTCCCAGGAGGAGCTGAAAAGAATAAAGTCAAACTACGGACTTGTTTTTCAGAATTTCAATCTGTTTCCGCACTATTCGGTCATGAAAAATATTACGGAGGCTCCGATACTTGTACAGAAAAGAAATAAGGAGGAGGTATACGCCGAGGCCAAGGTGCTGCTTAAGAAGATGGGACTTGAGGATAAGGAAAACGCATACCCCTATCAGCTTTCGGGAGGACAGCAGCAGAGGGTCTCAATTGCCCGTGCCCTCGCCATGAATCCAAAAATACTTTTTTTCGACGAGCCTACATCGGCCCTTGACCCGGAGCTTACCGGTGAGATATTAAAGGTCATAAAGGATCTGGCGGCAGAGCATATGACAATGGTTATAGTTACCCACGAGATGTCCTTCGCCAGGGACGTATCAAATCATATAATATTCATGGACGGCGGGGTCATTGTTGAACAGGGCGAACCGATGGAGGTCATCAACAATCCGAAGCAGGAGAGAACAAAGCTTTTCCTGAGCCGTTTCCAGCAGTAAGGTGATCGTATGAAGGTGGACTTTATTAAGCTTTCTCCGACGGAGAACATGACGATATTGGTAAAGACGCCCGTCCCCAGGGATAAACAGCTTGCGGTAGGGACAGCGCTTATGGAATACTCATCGGTATACGGCGAGCAGGCCGGTTTTATTGAGCCGCCCGAGTGCGGTGAGGCGGAGGCCCGTCTGCAAATGATGGCGGGTGAGTTCTGCGGCAACGGAACAATGGCGGCGGCAGCATATATCGCGTCACAAAGGGAAATGGAGACCGGCGAAAGGACCGATATAAAGCTGGAGGTCTCGGGCGCGGAAGGAGTCCTGACCTGCGGTGTTGAGAAATTAGAGGACGGATTCAGGGGAACAGTGGATATGCCGCTGCCGCTCGGTGTAAAGAATGAGATATATTATATCGGCGGGGACGCTTACGATCTGCCGACGGTGTATCTGCCTGGTATAAGGCATATCATTTTGCCGAAAAAAACCATAGGCGAAGGATTTAAAGAAAAAACAGAGCGTTCTATTAAGGAGCTTGAGGCCAAGATAAATGACGACGCCTTTGGAATTATTGTTTTTGATGAGGAGCAATGCCGCATTGACCCGCTGGTGATCGTGAAAAGCGCCGGAAGTATCTTTTGGGAAAGGGGCTGCGGCAGCGGAAGCGAGGCGGCAGGCGTATATCTGGCTGACAGAGAAAGAAAGAATATTTCTGTTGGGCTCAAGCAGCCTGGCGGAACGATAGATGTAAACGTGAAATATGAAAATGGGATAAAGTCCGTTGCTATAAGCGGAAAAGTACAGATCTCCGCCGAAGGAACGGCATATATAAAGGAGCCTTGATGGCTGACGGCAAAAAAGGTACGGAGGAAGATCCCGTGCCATTTTTTATATTGCGAAAGGAGCATATAAGAAATCAGCGCATTTGCTATGCAGCAAAGTGTTTAAGGACGGTTTTTGTGTTATAATCTTATCAGGTGATATTATGAATAAGATGATATATTTTGATAATGCGGCCACTTCCTATCCGAAGCCTGAGAGCGTCGCTGAGGCCGTTTACAGCTATATAAAGAACAACGGAATGAATGTGGGACGGGGAGCCTACAGAAAAGCCTTTGCCGCGGCGGAAACCGTATATGAGACAAGGGAGCTTTTATGTGAGCTGTTTGGCTTTGACAAGCCTTCCAATGTGGTATTTGCGGCGAATGTGACCGAGACGCTGAATATCGTCATAAAAGGCTTTTTAAAGCAGGGGGACCATGTGCTGGTGTCCTCGCTGGAGCATAATGCCGTGATGCGGCCCCTGACCCAGCTTTTAGACATGGGAGTGGAGTTTGACCGTATTCCCTGCGACCAATGCGGAAGGCTTATGTGGGACGACGGCCTTGTGAAGAAAAATACGAGAGCGGTCATTATGACCCACGCCTCAAACGTATGCGGAACAGTAATGCCGCTGGAGGAGGTGGGGAAACAGTGCCGCAGGCATGGACTGAAATTTATTGTGGACTCTGCCCAGACAGCCGGAATACTGCCCATAGACATGGAAAAAATGAATATTGACGCCCTGTGCTTTACGGGACACAAGGGCCTTTACGGGCCTCAGGGCATAGGCGGATTTATCGTAAATGACGATATGGCCGAGAAAATGACCCCGCTTATCAGCGGCGGAACGGGCAGCGTGTCAAATCTTGAGACCTTGCCGGAATTTCTTCCGGACAGGTTTGAGGCGGGAACGCTCAATCTCCCGGGAATTTGCGGACTGCGAGAGGGAATAAAATTTGTTATGGGTACGGGAATAGAAAACATTCACAGGCATGAAACGGAGCTTGCCGAGAGATTCCTTGAGGGCATAAAGCAAATCGGTGGCTATCGGATCGTCGGAATAGACAATACAGAGGGACGCACGGCGGTCATATCGGTTGTCGGTGACAGGGACTGCGCCGAGACCGCCTTTGAGCTGGACTCAAAATACGGCATAATGACAAGGGTCGGAATGCACTGCGCCCCTAACGCCCATAAGGTGCTGGGGACATATCCCCAAGGAACAATAAGGTTTTCTTTCGGATACTATAACAGGGCGGAGGAAGTGGATTACGCGCTCTCCGCCCTGGAACAAATCAAATAGGTTTTTCCATAAGATGAAATTTCCCTTTTCTGAAATTGGTGAAGCCGACAGTCTTATAACCTAAACGGGTATACATTTTTACAGCCTTCGGATTTAGCGTAAAGGCGTCCAGCCTGATAGAGCCCGCGCCCATTTCCGCAAGGCTTTTTTCTATGTGCCTGACGGTAGCCGTACCGACGCCCTTTCCCTGAAACTCAGGATTGACGCAGAGCCTGTGAACAACAAAGAAGTTGCCGTATTCCCAGTGACCGTTCTCGTAGCCGTCGTCGAATTCCCGACTGACAACATACACCGAGACAATGCTGCCGCCGGAGCGTCCGACAAACATATCACCCTTTTTAATATCCTCCTCCAAAAGCTCTCTGCCCGGGTAGATCTCGTCCCACTGGGGTATCCCCTGACTGTCCATAAGGCTTATGGCCGCCGTGTAGACGCTGAAAATATCGTCCAGCTCGTCGATCGCTGCTTTTTTAAATACAATATCCATAGCGGCCTCCCATCAAAGCTTTTTCTCCATCAGGTGAGATCTGCCGGTCCTGAAATCGGCATAGCCGACAGTTTTATATCCGAGCCTTTGATAGAGCGAAAAAGCGTTTATGTTCTCCTCAAAGGTGTCCAGCCTGATGGACTGAGCGCCCATTTCTTTGAGTTCGCCCTCGATATGTGTCATCGCGGCCCGGGCCAAACCCTGTTTTCTGAACCTGGGATTGACGCAGAGCCTGTGTATAACATAAAAGCTGTCGTCGGGGCAGGTCCAATTTCCCATGCGGAATTCCTCATCATAGTCTCTGTTGACGGAATAGGCAAGGGCAGTTTCGCCGCCGATCAGACCAATGTAAAGCTGTCCCTTATCAATATCGGCTACTATAGATTCCCTGTCGGGGTAAAATTCGTCCCACTGATAGAGACCGTTGTCGTTCATTATTTTTGTAGCCTGACTGTATAAACTCAAAATACTGTCCAAATCGCTCATTTGCGCGGTTTTATAAATTATATACATATTTTTCTCCTGTATTGTATAATCGGTTAAATTATTATATCATAGCTATTAAAGAAAATAAAGGCAGTCAGAGTTTATACCGGAGCGCAGGGGCGTCTGATGGAATAAGCGGAGATTTTTGTTGAGAGAATATGAAATGTTCTCTTGCAAATAACGGCATACTGTGGCAGAATGTAATCCAAGGGTGAAAAAATGAGGCTTAAGGATTTTAAACAGATCAAAAAGGGAAAGTTTTTGAGCAGCTATGAACTTATCTACGAGAATAAGGCCGGAAAAGACAAAGTATACGAAATGGTGAGCCGAGAGAGTGATCTGTCGGCCGTTTCCGTCGGAAAAAAGACAGCGGGAGTAGCGATAGCCGGATTCATGGGAGACAGGGTGCTTCTCATAAAGGAATTCAGAATGGGAGTAAACGGCTATGTCCGGGCATTCCCTGCCGGACTTATAGACGAGGGCGAAACCCCCGAGCAGGCGGCCGCGCGGGAGCTTAAGGAGGAAACGGGTATGGACATCGTGAGTATAAACGATGTGCTTAGGCCGGCATTTTCCTGCACCGGCGTTACTGATGAAAAAAGCGTTATCGTATTTTGCGAGATAGACGGAGGTATAGAGGACTGCGATTTCCCCGACGAGGAAATACAGGCGGGACTTTATACAAAGGAAGAAGTGAGAAGGATGCTGAAAGAGGAATGCTTTTCGGCAAGGACCCAGGCGGTATGTTATATGTGGACAAAGGAATGATACTATGACTGATAAATTGTTTTACAAAGATGTAAGAGGCAGCGAGTTTGAGGCTGTTGTAAAAAGCTGTGAGGAAAAGGACGGACACTATGAGGTGATACTTGACAGGACCTTCTTTTATCCCGAGGGAGGCGGACAGCCTGCCGATAACGGAACTCTGGGAGGAGCCGTTGTGTTTGACGCCCATGACAGGGGCGAGGAGGTCGTGCATTATACAGATAAGCCGCTGAAAGCGGGCGACACTGTGACGGGCAGGGTCGATATGGTAAGGAGACATCGCCTTATGCAGCAGCATTCGGGCGAGCATATAGTTTCCGGAATAATTCACGGAAGGTACGGCTATGACAACGTCGGCTTCCATATGGGCAGCGAGTGCATAACGATCGATTTCAACGGCACTCTTACGGCCGAGCAGCTTTCGGAGGTGGAAAGAGAGGCAAATGAGGTCATATACAGGGACTTCGAGCCTGATATATTTTATCCTACTCCCGAGGAGCTTAAGGTGCTTGCCTACAGGAGCAAAAAGGAACTGGAGGGCGATGTGAGGATAGTCAGCTTTAAGGACTGCGACACCTGCGCCTGCTGCGGACTCCATGTAGTAAGGACGGGAGAGATAGGAATAATAAAAATAACCGGACTGCAAAGGTACAAGGGCGGCACAAGGGTAACTATGCTGGCGGGCGCTCAGGCCTATGAGGATTACGCCGTAAAGGACAGCCTTGTACACGGCATATCCCAGATGCTGTCGGCAAAGCCATATGACACGGAAAACGCCGTCCAAAGGCTGAGACATGAAAGGGACGAGCTGAAAGAGGAGCTGGTCGCCGTCAAAAAGAGCCTGTTCGAGCTTAAAAGGGCCGCCGTTGACGATAACACAAGATGCGCCGTCCTTTTTGAGAATATAACGGAGCCGTTTGAGATAAGGCTTTTTGCGGAAATGCTCCTGGAAAAGGTGCCGTCTGTGGCGGTGCTGAGCGGAAACGACGAGGACGGCTATAAATACGCCGTAGGAAGTAAGGAGCATGATGTTGTATCGTTTATAAAGGAGGCCAACAAGGCGCTGAACGGACGCGGCGGCGGAAAAGGAAACATGGTTCAGGGTACATTTATGTCAAAGGCTGAGGAAATAGAGAGATATATTAAAAATGGACTCATTTAAAATAATAATTTCGGCTGCGGTGCTTGTGTTTTTGGCGGTCATAGCCTATCAGAGCCTGTTTGCCGGAATGTTCAACAGGAGAGGTAACGATATGTATGTGATAGTCGGACTGGGGAACCCTGGCAGGGAATACGCCGATACAAAGCACAATGTAGGCTTTAGGGTAATAGACAAGCTGGCGGATCAATATAATATAGATGTGTCAAGGTTCAAGCACAAGGCCCTCGTCGGTGACGGAATGATAAGCGGCAAAAAGGTGCTTTTGGTCAAGCCGCAGACGTTTATGAACCTGAGCGGCGAAAGTGTCAAGGAGGTAATGAGCTTCTATAAGGTGCCTGTCGAGAATATGATAGTCATTTTCGATGATACAAGCCTTGAGCTTGGCATGATAAGGATAAGGGAAAAGGGAAGCGCCGGAGGACATAACGGCATAAAGAGCATAATAAACCATATGGGTACAGATGCCTTCAACAGGATAAAGGTCGGCATAGGCGAAAAGCCAAACGGCTGGGATCTGGCGGATTATGTTCTGGCCAAGTTCTCCAAGGACGATGAGCCGCTGATCTTATCGGGTATAGACAAAGCGTCACAGGCCGCCGGAATATTTATTTCCCTCGGCATAAAGGACGCGATGAATAAGTTTAACGCCAAGCAGAAGATAAAGGTCAAAAACAAAGAAGAAAACGAGGCAAATAATCAAGAAAGTAAAGAAGAAAAGGAAACAAAGAAAAAAGAATAAGAGGTGATTTTCTGTGAAGTGGCTTACCCAACCGCTGAAGGAGATTGCCGACTACAGGTATCTTCTTGAAAACATAAAATCGAAAAACACTCCTGTCCTTGCAACAGGAGTTATTGACGTGCAGAAAACGCAGGTCATGTACGCCCTTTGTGATGAGCTGAATATGAAGGCGATCATTATCGCTCATGACGAGGCCAACGCAAAGGCTATATTCAATGATATTTCGATGCTTAACGAGAGGACGGTCTATTATCCCGCGAAGGATTTCATTTTCTACAGCGCCGACGTACATTCCAGCGATATTACAAGACAGCGCTTCAAGGCCATAGACGATATTATGAGGGACGAAGCCGATATAATATGTACGACTGCCGAGGCTCTTTTTGACAGGCTTATGCCCAGAAAGGATATGGAGGGCTACGTATTTGAGCTTAAGGAGGGGGATATTATCCCGCCGGAGGAGCTTATACGCCGTCTTGTGTTTATGGGATATGAGAGAAGCGAGGTCGTAGAGGGTGTGGGGCAGTTCGCTGTCAGGGGCGGAATAATAGATATATTTTCACCGGTGCATGAAACGGCTGTCAGGATCGAGTTCTGGGACGATGAAGTAGATTCGGTGCGTACCTTTGACATAATGAGCCAAAGGTCGCTTTCAAGAACAGAGAGCCTCAGAGTGTTCCCTGTGAAGGAAATACTGTTCGGGGACGAGGCAGCCAAGGAGGCCGCCGATAAGATGGAGGCCGATATGAAAAAGGCCGTAAAGGGTTATCTGAAAAAGGACGACGAGGCATCGGCCGAAAACATACAAAATACTGTTGGTGAAGCCGTAGATAAGCTGAGAAACGGCATAAACGAGATAGGGGCCTTTGTCAGCTATCTTTCCGTGGAGACGGTCAGCCTTTTTGATTATCTGCCCGAGAATACCATTGTTTTCTATGACGAGCCGAAAAAGATGAGGGCCCATGTGGACACCGTATATGAGGAGTTTTCCGAAAGCATGAAGGAAAGACTTCAAAACGGATATATTCTGCCGGGACAGATGGATCTGATATTTAACATAAACGATATTTATTCCTTTTCGTCTAAATTCCGTGAGGTGCTTTTGTGCGCCGTTACGCAGAGCGTGCCGGATTTCAGGATAAAGGGGATTGCCGGCTTTTCGGTAAAGGCGTCCTCGGCCTTCAATAACAGATACGATCTGTTTTATGATGAGGTGAAATATCTCAAGGACGAGGGCTACAGGACGATAATTTTCGGCGGAGGCGAAAGCCGCTGTGAGAGAATAGCCTCAGAGCTGCTGGAAAAAGGTATAACCGCCGCCGTGGTCGGCGAGAACAGGGATTTTGTTCCGGCCGCCGGAAGTGTGTATATATGCAGAGGAAAGCTTTCCAAAGGCTTTGAGTATTCCGACATAAAATTCGCGGTTTTCTCACTGAGCGAGATCACGGGCGAGCAGGGTCTGAAAAGAAGAAAGAAAAGGAATAAAAAGGGCAAGGCTATCGAGAGCTTTACCGACCTTAAGGCAGGAGACTATGTTGTGCATGAGAGTCACGGCATAGGGGTCTACAGAGGACTTGAGAATATATCCGTTGACGGTATAAACAAGGACTATCTGAAGATATCATATAACGGCGGCAGCAATCTTTTTGTGCCGGTAAACCAGATGGACCTTGTGCAGAAATATATAGGCAGTGAGGGGGCCAAGCCTAAGCTAAGCAAGCTGGGCGGCAATGACTGGAAAAAGATGAAGTCCAAGGTAAAGGCCGCAGTCGCCATACTTGCTGAGGATCTGGTGGAGGTATACGCCAAGAGACAGGCCGCCGAAGGCTTTAAATATTCGCCCGATACCCCGTGGCAGAAGGAGTTTGAGGAAAGCTTTGACTATAACGAGACCGAGGATCAGCTCAGCGCCGTGGAGGACATAAAGCATGACATGGAAAGCGGAAAGGTAATGGACAGACTTATTTGCGGAGACGTTGGCTACGGCAAGACCGAGGTCGCCATAAGGGCCGCTTTTAAGACGATCCAGGACGGAAAGCAGGTGGCCTACCTTGTGCCGACGACCATATTGGCCCAGCAGCATTACTCTACATTTACAAAGCGAATGGCGGATTATCCGGTGCAGATCGAGCTTTTGAACCGTTTCCGTACTGCCAAGGAGCAGAAGCAGTCCATTAAAAATCTTGAGAGCGGAATGTCGGATATAGCCATAGGCACTCACAGACTGTTGTCCAAGGACGTAAAATTCAGGGATCTGGGACTTATCATAGTCGATGAGGAGCAGCGTTTTGGCGTGGCGCACAAGGAAAAGCTGAAACGTCTTAAGGAAAACGTAAATGTGCTTACGCTTACGGCAACGCCGATCCCAAGGACGCTCCATATGAGTCTTTCGGGCATAAGAGATATGAGCATTTTGGAAGAGCCGCCCGAGGAAAGAATGCCGGTCCAGACCTTTGTTATGGAGAGCAATGAACAGTTTGTAAGAGACGCGATACACAGGGAGCTGGCAAGGGGCGGACAGGTCTATTATCTGCATAACCGTATAGACAATATATTTGAGACTGCGGCAAAGCTCCAAAAGCTGGTGCCGGAGGCAAGGGTACAGTATGCTCACGGCAGAATGAGCGAGCGTGAGCTGGAGGAAATAATGGACGAGTTTATAGAGGGCGAAACAGATGTGCTTGTCTGTACGACGATAATTGAGACAGGTCTTGATATACCCAACGTAAACACGATAATAATACAGGACGCCGACAAGATGGGACTTTCGCAGCTATATCAGCTAAGAGGGCGCGTCGGCAGGAGTAACAGAACGTCATATGCCTACTTTATGTACAGGAAAGACAAGGTGCTTCGTGAGGTGGCCGAAAAGAGACTACAGACTATTAGAGAGTTTACCGAGTTCGGCTCGGGTTTCAAGATCGCAATGAGAGACCTGGAGATAAGGGGCGCCGGCTCACTCCTTGGCGCAGAGCAGCACGGACATATGGAAACGGTCGGCTACGATATGTACTGCAAGCTGCTGGACGAGGCCGTTTGCCGTCTCAAGGGAGAGGTAAGGCCGGACAGCTTTGAGACGTCGGTGGACATCAGCGTCAACGCCTATATCCCGGAGTATTATATCGAAAATGAGGAGCAGAGGCTTGAAATCTATAAGAAAATATCCCTTATCAGCAATATGGACAGCTTTTATGACGTTCAGGAGGAAATAGAGGACAGATTCGGAACGCTGCCGAAATGCGTTCAGACGCTTTTAGACGTGGCGATCGTTAAATCGCAGGCTCATGCCTTAGACATTGTGTCGATTGCGGAAAAGCAGAAAAACATACTTGTGACCTTCAGGGCAAACGCCAATGTGGATACTGCCAAAATTACAGAGCTTCTGACAATGAAAAACAGTCCATATATGTTTACAGCGGCGAGTGAGCCGTATATAACCATTAAGACATCTCCGAAAGACGGTAAAAATTCTTTGGACTATATTAAAAATTTCATTCAGAGCCTGAGTAATGTTGAAAGTTGATGAAAATCGGGTATAATGAAAACGATAGGAGGGCTGTATTGTGAAAAAGCTGATTTTGCTTATGACATTGATCGCTATGTTGGCGTGCGGGTGCAGTACGGCCGCCGAGACAGCCGATGAGGATTATGTTGTTAAGATAAATGACGAGGCCGTTTCCGGAGAGGAATTCAACATATATCTCTATGAAACGCAGAGAAGTTTTGAGTCGCTCGGCGGGGAGGATATATGGGAAACGGACTTTGACGGAAGAACGGCGGAGACGGTAGCTAAGGAAAATACATTGTCAACGATCACTCTTGTAAAGCTGGCGAACCAGAAGGCTGAAAAGAGCGGAATAGGCCTTTCCGATGAGGAGACGGAGACTGTGGAGCTTGAGGCGAAGGAAATGTATGACAGCCTGACCGATGAGGAAAGGGAGAAAATAGGGGCCGATGAGGAGCTTTACATCGAGGTGCTTCTTGAAAACGCCATGTATAACAAGGTATACGATGAGACCGTGAAAAATTATGTTGTTAATGATTCCGCCTTCAATGAGTATTACGATACTTACCGAGAGACGCTTATCGAGCAGTACAAGGAAAACGTAAGCGACGAGGAGCCAATCAATGAGGACGCCGTAAGGGACTACAGCAAAGCCAATTTTGAGGACTACAGAAAGCAGACCTATTTTTCTAAGGAATACGAGAAATGGGAAAGCACAGCGAAGATTGAGAGAAACGATGCTGTCTGGAATGAGATAACACTGATAAAGTGAGAAAAAACTCCGTTTGGGCATATTGTCCGAAACGGAGTTTTTTATTTTACGAATTTACAGACTGCTGTTTTTAATGTATCATAAAGCCAACGTATTAAACTATATGGAGGAGGGGCTCTAATGCAGTACAGGGACTTTGGAAAAACGGGAGTAAAAGTATCGCCGCTGGGCTTTGGAATGATGAGGCTGCCGACAGACGAGAACGGAAACGTCAATGAGGCCGAGGCCATAGCGACGCTCAGGGAAGCGATAGACAGCGGCTTAAACTACGTTGATACAGCCTTCAATTATCATGGGGGAAACAGTGAGAAGGTAACGGGCAAGGCGCTTTTGGACGGCTACAGAGAAAAGGTGTATCTTGCCACAAAGGCTCCCGTATGGATGTTCAAAAGCGGCGATGATTTTGACACACTGCTGGACAAGCAGCTTCAAAGGCTGCAGACCGATCATATCGATATGTATATGCTTCACTCGATGAATGCTATAGCCTTCGAGAAAAAGGTAATGCGATACGGCGTGCTTGACAGGCTGATAAGGGCCAGAGAGTCGGGAAAGATAAGATACATAGGATTTTCCTTCCATGATAAGATAGACGTTTTCAAAAATATATGCGATAGCTTTAATTGGGATTTCTGTCAGATACAGTTAAATTATTTGGACACAAAGTACCAGGCCGGCCTTGAGGGACTGAAATACGCGGCGTCAAAGGGTATGGCGATTTCAATTATGGAGCCGCTCAGGGGAGGCTTTTTGGCCAATGTTCCTCCGGCGGTAAAAGATGTGTTTGCCAAAACCGGAAGATCGGCCGCCGAGTGGGGACTGGATTATCTTTGGAATATGCCGGAGGTATCTGTCGTGCTTAGCGGAATGAGCACGGCGGAGCAAATGCGTAAGAACATAAAATACGCTCAGAGATCGTCGGTCGGAATGCTCGATGGTGACGGGGAAAAGGTCATAGAGAAAGCACAGGAAATATTTGCCTCCTTTGATACGGTGCCGTGTACCGGATGTTCATACTGCCTGCCCTGTCCAAAGGGCGTCGGGATCCCTTATAATTTCGTTGTTTACAATAATTATAAAACCGGAAATGATTTCGAGAGCGAAAAGAAACGGTATAACGAGTGGATCCCCATGTTCGGCCGGAAGGCGTCCGGCTGCGTTGCCTGCGGAAAATGCGAGGAGATATGCCCTCAGCATATAAAAATATCAGATATGCTAAAAACTGTTGTCAAAACCTTTGAAAATTGTTGATAAGATATTAATATGATTAGTTTAATTCAGACAAAAATTCATTCATATAGACAAATCTATCGGCAGTATTGATAATTGACTTCAAATATTAAATTGGATTATAATATGAGAGTAATTTCTGAAAATTTTGGTATAATGCCTGATGGCTTATATAAGAAAATAAAATTAGTAAAAAGAACAAGAAAAACTGGGAGGAGATTAAAATGAAGAAGTTTTTAGCAGTTCTTTTGTCAGCCGTAATGGTTCTTGGCGTTGCCGGCTGCTCAAGCAGCAGTTCGGAGTCGTCTGATGACAGCAATGACGGCGAAGTGACAGCAGAAACAGAGGGTATCGCGGCGAGTGATATCAAGGTAGGCTTTATCCATGTAGGAGATGAGAACGAGGGTTATACATACGCTCATTACATGGGTTCTGAGGAAATGAAAGAGGCGCTTGGTCTTTCGGACGATCAGGTTATAACGAAGTGGAACATTCCTGAAAATGAGGCTTGCTATGACGCGGCGGTTGACCTTGCGGAGCAGGGCTGCGACATCATTTTCGCTACAAGCTTCGGCCATGAGGATTATATCCTTCAGGCTGCTGAGGAATATCCCGACGTACAGTTCTGTCACGCTACAGGCTATCAGGCAGCTTCAAGCGGACTTGCAAATGTCCATAACTACTTTGCTAACATCTATGAGGCGCGTTATGTTGCCGGCGTTGTTGCAGGTATGAAGCTTGCTGAGCTTTACGGAGCGGATACAGACGCTAAAATCGGTTATGTAGGTGCTTTCTCATATGCTGAGGTTAAATCGGGCTTCACAGCTTACTACCTTGGTGTAAGATCGATTTGCCCTAACGTAACAATGGAAGTTAAATATACAGGCTCATGGGCTAATCAGGCTCTTGAGAAGGAAACAGCAGAGGCTCTTATCGCTGACGGCTGCGTACTTATCAGCCAGCACGCCGATACAACAGGCGCGGCTACAGCTTGCGAAGCAGCAGGAGTATGCGACGTAGGATACAATGTGTCTATGATCGAGGCGGCTCCTAACTATGCTCTTACATCATCATCTATCAACTGGGGTTCATATGTAACATACGCGGTTGACTGCATGATCAAGGGAGAAACGATCCCCGTTGACTGGTGCCAGGGCTACGCAGAGGGAGCAGTATATCTTACAGAGCTTAATGAAAACGCTATAGCCGAGGGAACAAAGGAAAAGGTCGACGAGACATTCGCCGCTATCGTTGACGGTTCTCTTAAGGTGTTCGATACATCAACATGGACAGTAGGCGGAGAGACTATCACATCAACGGCTGATCTTGACGGATTCAACGGCGTTGAGTACATCAGCCCTGACGGATACTTTATGGAGTCAGAGCTTGGCTCGGCTCCCGCGTTCACATTCGTTATTGACGGTATTACAGAACTTAACACAGTTTATTAATAAGCTTTAAAATCCAAGGGCGGGGTGGCTCATAAGCAGCCCTGCCCTTATTCCGTTTTGACTGACAAGAAGGAGGAATGATTTTGGATACGGTAAACGCGATAGAGCTGAAAAAAATATGCAAATACTTCGGCGAGGTTGTCGCAAATAAGGATATTTCGCTTGAAGTAAGGAAGGGTGAAATTCTTTCCCTCTTGGGCGAAAACGGAAGCGGAAAAACAACTCTTATGAATATGCTTGCCGGAATATATTTCCCTGATGAGGGAGAAATATTTGTAGACGGCAGCGAGGTGAAGATAACCTGTCCTTCCGATGCCTTTGAACTTGGAATAGGCATGATACACCAGCACTTTAAGCTGATAGATACCTTCACGGCTGCGGAGAATATAATACTCGGTCTTCCGGGAGAAGAAATAGTGAAAATGAACGAGGTCATCGATAAAATAAACGACCTTGTAAAAAAATACGGTTTTGAGCTTGACCCGACAAAGAAAATATACAACATGTCGGTTTCGGAAAAGCAGACGGTAGAAATAGTGAAGATGCTCTACAGAGGGGCCAATATACTTATACTTGACGAGCCTACCGCGGTACTTACTCCGCAGGAAACAGACAGGCTCTTTGACGTTCTCAGAAATATGAGAAACGATGGAAAAGCAATCATAATAATCACACATAAGCTCCATGAGGTGCTTTCGCTATCGGACAGGGTGGCGGTACTCAGAAAGGGCGAATACATAGGAACGGTCGAGACTAAGGACGCCACAGAGCTTTCACTTACCGAAATGATGGTGGGCGAAAAGGTAACGCTTGACATCGGCAGACAGGAGCCGCATGACATAAAGAAAAAACTTGAGGTAAAAAATCTTACCTGTATAGATAAAAATAATGTTAAGACGTTAGATAACGTATCCTTCGAGGCATACGGCGGAGAGGTGCTTGGCATAGCCGGTATAGCCGGAAGCGGACAGAAGGAGCTGCTGGAGGCGGTGGCCGGATTGCAGCCTGCCGAGGAGGGCAGCAGCATTATCTACTATAACGAGAGCGGTGAGGAGACCGAGCTTATTGGGAAAACGCCGCTGGAGATAAGGAATGTGGGCGTGGCCCTTTCCTTTGTGCCGGAGGACAGACTTGGCATGGGCCTTGTCGGGAACATGGATCTGGCGGATAACGTAATGCTCAGAAGCTACAGAGAGGGAAAAGGCTCCTTCGTAAACAGAAAAACTCCGAGAAAGAAAACGGAGAAGATCGTAGACGAGCTTAAGGTCGTAACTCCAAGTATATCGACTCCCATAAGAAAGCTTTCGGGCGGAAACGTACAGAAGGTGCTGGTAGGACGAGAGATCTCCAACGAGCCGTCCGTGCTTATGACGGCCTATGCTGTCAGAGGACTTGACATAAACACATCATATACGATCTATCACCTTATAAACGAACAGAAGGAAAAGGGCACAGCGGTCATTTATGTCGGTGAGGACCTTGACGTTCTGCTGGAGCTTGCGGACAGGATACTGGTGCTGTGCGCGGGAAGGGTCAGCGGAGTGGTTGACGCCAGAAGCGTGACAAAAGAACAGATAGGGCTGATGATGACAAAGCATACAGAGGAGGTAATGTGACATGGCTGCCGAAAGCTTAAAAAAGGAACCTATGGTCCGTATAGCCAAGCGAAGCGATATATCAAGAAAAAAAGCGTGGTTTGTCAGGCTTGTTGCCATATTGCTCGCCTTGATCGTATGCGGCGTATTTGTATATGCCCTTACTAAAACTAATCCGCTCAAGGTATATTTGGGAATGGTTGACGGAGCGGTCGGAACCCAGAGACGAACATGGAACACATTGAGGGACACGATGATACTGCTCTCGGTATCACTGGCTATCACTCCGGCCTTCAAGATGAGGTTTTGGAACATCGGAGCCGAGGGCCAGATACTTGTAGGAGGAATAGCGACAGCCGCGGTAATGAGGTATCTTGGCGAGTCACTGCCTGCGCCGGTCCTCTTTATTATAATGATAGTATGCAGCATAGCGGCGGGACTTGTATGGGGTATAATTCCGGCGTATTTTAAGGCCAGATACAACACTAACGAGACGCTTTTTACGCTGATGATGAACTATATCGGTATACAGCTCACGGCATATTTCTCCATCGTTTGGGAGGCCGTTAAAGGAAGCGGAAGCATTGGAACGATAAATCAGAAAACAAAGGCCGGCTGGATATCGACCTCGTTTTTGAGCAATGTATTCGGTAATTTCAACTACAGTATAAATGTGCTGATAGTTATGACACTGACAGTCATCATGTACATATACCTTTCAAAGACAAAGCATGGCTATGAGATAGCCGTTGTCGGAGAGAGTGAGAACACCGCTAGATACGCCGGAATAAATGTCAGGAAGGTCATTTTAAGAACAATGGCTCTTTCCGGAGCGTTATGCGGCTTTACCGGATTCCTGCTTGTAAGCGGTTCCAGTCATACCATATCTATAAACACAGCGGGCGGCAGAGGCTTTACGGCCATTGTTGTTTCGTGGCTCGCTAAGTTCAACCCGTTTATTATGGCTGTCATTTCCTTTATGCTGGTGTTCCTGGATAACGGCGCCGTGCAGATCGCCAGCCAGTTCGGACTGAATGAATCGGCGGCGGAGGTTATTACCGGTGTTATTCTTTTCTTCCTGATAGGCTGCGAGTTCTTTATAAATTACCGCGTTATTTTCAGGGGAAAGCATGAGGAGGCTTAAGCTATGAATATTATACTTATTATACTTAAAAGGATATTCTCGGTAACATTCATACAGAAGGCCGTAACTCAGGGCATTCCCATGCTTTACGGAGCTTCGGGAGAGATAATGACCGAAAGAAGCGGCAACCTTAACCTCGGTATACCGGGGATCATGTACATGGGCGGCGTAGGCGGCCTTGTCGGAGCGTTCGTATACGAGCAAAGCACGGCCTCGCCAAACGGCTGGGTCGGCGTTTTATGCGCCCTGCTTGTATCGATCATATTCTCTTTTATAGGAGGTCTTATTTACAGTGTGCTGACTATTACTCTCAGGGTAAACCAGAACGTATCGGGTCTCGCCCTTACTACCTTCGGCGTAGGCTTCGGAAACTTTCTGGGCGGCTCCCTTTCAAGAATAAGCGGAACGGCCGGACAGGTGAGCGTATATGTCACGGGTATGACCTTCAGGACAAAGATACCGTTTATAAGCGACCATTTTGGCATAGTCAGCGATATATTATTCTCATACGGATTTTTGACCTATCTGTCGATTATTTTGGCGGCGTTTCTGACCTGGTTCCTCTTTAGGACAAGAAAGGGACTTAACCTCAGAGCCGTAGGCGAGGATCCGGCCGCTGCTGACGCTGCCGGAATCAACGTAATAAAATACAAATATGTAGCTACCTGCTCGGGCGCCGTCATAAGCGGACTTGGCGGACTCTATTTCGTAATGGAATACCTTGGCGGAACATGGCAGAACAACGGCTTCGGCGACAGGGGCTGGCTCGCGGTCGCTCTTGTTATACTGGCACTTTGGAAGCCGGCGAGAGCTATCTGGGGAAGTATCCTTTTCGGCGGACTGTATATACTTTTCGCCTATGTTCCCTTTGGCGAGGCGATGCAGGAGATATTCAAGATGCTGCCCTATGTGGTAACGATAATAGTGCTTGTATTTTCCAGCGTCAGGGACAACAAGGAAAATCAGGCTCCTAAGAGTCTTGGCCTGTCTTACTTCAGAGAAGACAGATAAATTAGTTGAAATAAAAAAGAACAGACCTTATAATTTTAAGACAGGAAGATGTTTTCCTGTCTTAATTTTTTGGGAGGCGACGGCTATGAGACTTACTGTCCTGATGGACAACAATACATATATTGACCAATATTATATCGGGGAGCCTGCTGTGTCCTATTATATTGAGGACGGAGACAGACGCATACTCTTTGACACGGGCTACAGCGGGGCGTTTATGGAAAACGCGGAGAAAATGGGCATAAAGCTTTCTAAGCTCACAGACATAGTTCTGTCCCACGGACACAATGACCATACGGGCGGATTGGAGTTTTTGATAAAGACTGAGTTCGTAGAAGCTCCTGTACTGACAGCTCACCCCGACGCTCTATTGAAACGGTATGCCGACGGACTTGACATAGGCTCGCCCGTGGACGAAAACGGGCTAAGGGGCAAAATGGATCTCAGGCTGACAAAGGAGCCTGTCAAAATCTCAGAAAATATTATCTTCCTAGGAGAGATACCGCAGACCCATGAAGCCGGATATTCTATCGGGACTGTGATAAGGGACGGCAGGGAGATGGAGGACTTCATGCCGGACGACAGCGCCCTTGTGTATACGGCGCAAGACGGGATATATGTCATAACAGGCTGTTCACATTCGGGGATATGCAACATAATATCCTATGCCAAAGAGGTTGCCGGAAACGACAGGGTCCTTGGAGTTATCGGCGGACTGCATTTGTTTGAAAAGGACGAAAGAACGGCTGAAACAATAAAATTTCTTGAAAATGAGAACATAAAATACTTTTATCCATGCCACTGCACATCGTTCAAGGTACGTTCATTGATGGACAATACTATGGACGTGCGGGAGGTCGGAGTCGGACTTATACTGGAATGGTAAGGAGGAGCTTGAAATGATCAATAAGAGAGCGTTATTTGAGACGATCGAAAGAAACAGGGAGCATATTATCTCACTTGGCGACAGGCTGTTTGACTGCCCTGAGCTTGGCTTTAAGGAGTTTAAAACGGCGGAGATCATAAAGGCCGAGCTGGACAGTCTCGGCATAGAATATGAATCTGAAATAGGAATGACAGGCGTAAAGGCCACAGTTGGCAGTGGAGAAGGCTATAATATTGCCATTGTCTGCGACATTGACGCGCTTCCGGGCAAAAACTTCACGGGACAGATCCATTCCTGCGGACACAGTATACAGACAACTATAGGACTGGCGGCGGCGAGGATCCTGAAAGAAACGGGACTGCTTGACGGAACAGATGTGAAGGTCAGCCTTATATTCACCCCTGCGGAGGAATTTATAGACTTTGAATACAGGGACGAGATGATAGAGAAGGGCAATATACTTTACCGCTCAGGAAAGCAGCATATGATAGCGAGCGGATATTTTGACGGAGTGGACTGCGTGTTGTCGGCCCACGCCAACGGCAGTAAGGACAAAATATTTGATATAAACTCAACTCTTGCGGGATTTACGGCTAAAAAGGCTGTATTCAAGGGACAGGCATCGCATTCGGGAGCGGCTCCGCATTTGGGCAGGAATACGCTGCACGGCGCTGTGCTTTGCGAGAATGCCATCGCCTTTCTTAAGGACCAGTTCGCTCCGGAGGCGGGACTGAGGGTAAACCCCGTAATAACCGAGCCGGGCGGAAGTGTAAATATAATTCCCGACAGGACAGTGCTTGAGACATATGTGAGGGCCAACGACATAGATACGCTGCTCTATGCCGATATGAGGGTCAACGGCTGTATAGAGCATTCGGCAAAGGCGCTGGAGCTGGATTATGAGATAACCAATACAATAGGCTATATGCCGCTTAAACAGTCAAAAAAGCTGAATAAGGCGGTAAAAAACAATATGCTTCTTATATGCGATGAGGAAATGATAGATGAAAATGTGGTTTCCGGCGCGTCAGGCGATGTCGGCGACCTCGGCTTCCTTCTGCCTACGGTTCAGTTCGGTTTCTCGGGCATTGACGGAATATTCCACAGCGACAGCTTTAAAATAGCGGATAAGGAAAACTGTTATATAAATACGGTCAAGGTGGTCTGCGGGACCATAGCCGACCTTATAGACAGTAAGGAATACAGGGACAAAAATGAGAGCTATGCCAAGGACAAGGAATATTATATGAAAAACTGGCTGGGAAAATAAGAGAGACGGATCAAACAATAGTTGAGGGTTTTTAATAGCCTTGGAAAAAGTCATCAAATGTGCGGTTGAATATCTTCCTGAGTTCGGAAAGCAACCTGACGCTGATATTCTTTTTGCCGGTCTCTATATGTGAGTAATGATCTCTTGACATATTCGTCTCAGGAAGCTGCAGCTTTATAGCCGGCTGCTCCTGTGTATATCCGGCGTTTTCCTTAATCTGCGAAGGCTGTTCCTTATTACACAATCCTGCCTTAGCATTAGTCCCGTATTTTTACCTTCGGAATTTCTTATTATATTCATATTATACAAGGAAGTTTGGACGCAATAGTATGCCACACGGTGTAAAATTTTTTAATTAGGGCCATTATCATTTGATAACAGCCCTTCTGTGATCATATGTCCCGAAACGCGGTTTTCGGAAATGGGATCCCCGTGGCGGCAAAGCCGCAAGGCCTTTAATACAAAAGGCCGTTCTTCCTTGCCTCAAAAGTAAGCTCGTCCCTGAAATCGGGGTGCGCTATACTTATGAGCTTCTTTGCCCTTGTCGGAATGTCGCAGAATTGCAGGTTTACACAGCCATATTCGGTCACGACATACATAGTTTCCGCCCTAAGTGTCGTGACAACACTGCCGGGCGCGAGGGAAAGGCATATCTTTGACACTGGGCCGTTTTTCGTATTGGCCACCGATGAGACGGCGATGAAGGATTTGCCGCCCTTGGAAAGCGTGGCTCCTCTTATATAGTCCACCTGTCCGCCGGAGCCGGAGTATTGCCTTAGACCTATGCTTTCCGAGCAGAGCTGACCTGTCAGGTCGATAGATAAGGACGTGTTTATGGAGATCATATTGTCATTGGCGGCTATGCTTTGTATATTGTTGACAACATGGTAAGGCTCAAAAAATACCTTTGGATTTTTGTCGATGAACTTCCTTGACGCCTCGGTATTGAAGGCGAAGCCGGCGACGGACCGTCCGGGCATAAATGTCTTCTGGCTGTTGTCGATGACCCCAATACCATGTAAATAGGCCATAGAATCCGTAAACATCTCGCTGTGTACGCCAAGGTGCTTTTTGTCCTTAAGACCGAAGCCGACAGCGTTGGCCGTACCGCCTATGCCAAGCTGTATGCAGGCACCGTCGGGTATGCGCTCCAATATGTAGGAGGCTATCCTTTCCTCGGTGGGAGTGGGCGGAGCTGAAGGCGGAGTTGTCTTGTCGTTGTCATATTCAACAAAGGCCGCTATCTGACTGACATGGTAGTCGTGGGCAGAGCCGTATACACGGGGTATGTGTTTATTTATCTGGGCGATTATTTTTTTGGAATGGTTCATTCCCGCGGGAGCGTAGCCGGCCGGCCCTATGTTGCAGTAGCCCTGCTCATCGGGCGGCGTCATTGGGATAACGGCGACGTCAAGGCCGATCTGCGCCATGTAGCTTTCCATGTGGCTCAGATGAAGGGGAACGTGGGTAACGACGCCGTTTTTCGCGCCGCTCCTCTCATATCCGCCGTAAAAAAAGGCGTAGTATCTCAGCTGTCCTTCGGGAATAGTCTCGTCGTCAAGGCCTATGTCGTCTGTGATAAGGTTCCCGTAAAAGGATATATTTTCGAGAGAGCCGTCCTTTACGCTCTCAACGACCTGAGAGAGAACTTTATCGGCAATGCCAAGGCCGCCGAGAAGAATTTTATCTCCGCTTTTGATATGCGTCTTTACCGCTTCCTCGGCGGTCATAAGCTTAGATCTGTATATTTCCTCGATATTCATTGTGATCCACTCCTTGATGTAAAAATTCTGTTCAGTCATAATATACTCTCATTAATGTAAGTCCTTTAGCCGGGGCCAGCATTCCGCTTGCCTGACGTGAAAGGGCGGCCAGCATCTGCGGTATTTCCTCAGGCTGTCTTTTGCCCTCACCGATCTCGGCCAGTGTGCCGGCAAGGATCCTTACCATATGGTAGAGGAAGCTGTCGCCTGTGAAATATATGCTCACACCGGTGCTGTCCTCCTCGAATTCTATGCTTTCTATGGTGCGGAAGGTGGACTTTTTGCTCTTTTTCAGATCGGTAAAGCTTTTGAAGTCATGGGTGCCAAGAAGCAGGGCTGCCGCCGCTTTCATTGCCTCCAAATCAAGAGCTTCGGGGTGTACCCACGCGAATCTGGCGTTAAGAACGTCAGGGATCCTACCGATTTGTATTCGGTATCGGTAGGTCTTTTTGACGGCGTTGAGCCTGCTGTGAAATCTGGGCGAGGCCTCCCTCGCGGCGATGACGCCTATGTCGTCCGGCAGATAGGCGTTGATGTAATCCATTATTTCATCGGCTGACATTTCCGTTTCGATATGGAAGTTGGCCTGCTGTCCCGCGGCGTGTACTCCGGCGTCGGTCCTGCCGGAGCCGTGGACCTCGACCTCTGTGCCTGTCATTCTGCAAAGGATATTCTCCAGCTTGCCCTGTATGGTATCGGAGGTATTGCCCTGCTTCTGCCAGCCCTTGTATCTTGTACCGTCGTACTGTATGGTTATGGCTATGTTTTTCTTCATGTGTTTTTCTCCTAATGATATTTACAATAAGTATAAACGATTTTTGCGAATTCTTCCACCGTAAAGCTAAAATATTACTAAAATGGCGTCAATGCCGGTATTCAGTGTGACAAATGTGATAAGTAATTGGCCGGACATACTTTAATTTAAGCTATTTTATTATAAATGTTGCAATATAAAGAAGAAATGCTTTTCTAGTTAAATTTTTGGTGTTATAATACAGTATTATAAAATAGATTAGTTATGGGCAGTCGCACGTTTTTGTCAGGGTGCTTTTCATGAGATATAGTGGGAGGCTTTCAGCTTATATGGAAAAGTTAGTTATTACCGGTGGTAAACGCCTCAACGGGGACGTACTTATCAGCGGCGCGAAGAATGCGGCGGTAGCCATAATTCCTGCGGCTATTATGGCAGATGGCGTCTGTGTCATTGACAATCTGCCATATATCGAGGACGTTGCAAGCCTTAGCTCCACGTTGAGCAAGATGGGCGCTGTCTGTGAGTACATTGATAAGCATACATTGAAAGTTGACAGCACAGGTGACATTACAACTCACGCGGCGTTTGAGGAAGTAAAAAAGATACGCGCTTCGTATTATTTGCTTGGGGCGCTTTTGGGAAGATACAAAAAGGCGGAGGTAGCTCTGCCGGGCGGCTGCAATTTCGGCACAAGACCTATCGATCTGCACTTGAAGGGTTTTAAGCTTCTCGGAGCAAACGTAGACGTTTCAAACGGGATAGTCAGGGTCAGCGCCGATAGGCTTATAGGGACTCAGATATACATGGACCAGGTAAGCGTTGGGGCCACGATCAATATAATGCTGGCGGCAAGCATGGCCGAGGGAACGACTATAATCGAGAACGCCGCCAAGGAGCCGCACGTTGTTGACACGGCGAATTTCCTGAACCTTATGGGCGCAAACATAAAGGGCGCCGGTACTGACGTCATAAGGATCAAGGGAGTTGAGAAGCTCCACGGGGCGGAATATACGATAATTCCGGACCAGATAGAGGCCGGAACATATATGATAGCTGTGGCAATTGCCGGAGGAGACGTTACGGTAAAGAACATAATCCCTAAGCATATGGATTCTCTGACGGCCAAGCTGGCGGAGATGGGAGCCAAGATAGAGAAGCATGACGACAGCATAAGGGTCATATCAGACGGAAGGCTTGACGGAGCTAATATCAAGACGATGAGCTATCCCGGGTTCCCTACGGACCTTCAGCCGCAGATGACGGCGCTTCTGAGCGTATGCAGGGGAATAAGCGTAGTAACGGAGAACGTATGGGACAACAGATACCAGTATGTTGAGGAGCTTTTAAGACTGGGAGCAAGGATAACCGTAGAGGCAAGAGTAGCCATGATAGAGGGCGTTGAGACTCTTAAGGGGGCCAAGGTATCCGCCACGGACCTAAGAGCAGGAGCGGCTATGGTAGTCGCCGGACTTTTTGCCGACGGTGTAACGGAAATAGACAATATCAGGTATATAGACAGAGGCTATGAGGAGATAGAGGAGAAGCTCTCGAAGATCGGGGCTTCGATAAAAAGAGTTGAATGTTGAGCTTAGGTGGGTGTATTTGTTATGAAGGTAAGGTTTTGTCCTCTCGTCAGCGGAAGCAGTGGGAACAGTACCTATATCGGTAAGGAGACACCCACATTTTGATTGACGCGGGAGTGAGCTG
>CAZBNY010000009.1:0-24959 GCA_964493235.1 uncultured Lachnospiraceae bacterium | reverse complement strand
GGAAATTTAACAGATTTGTGGTGTTTATTTTACTCATGCTGGGAGGAATGTCGGCGATTTTGTTCATAGCGGCCACCGAGAAATACATAATGCCTGCAGCGGCGGAAATGTGCATGGCGGACGCCAAGAAGAGGGCTAACTACATAATAAACTCGGCCGCGGAAAGCGTACTGAGCGAAAACGACATAAAATTCGACGACATATTGAGGCTGAAAAGCGAAAACGGGATAACCACCCTGTCAGCGGACACCGTAAAGGTTAATATGATTTGCGCCGAAATAAGCGGCCATATAACGGAGAAGCTGGTGAGCATGGAAAACAACAGGGTCAGCATTCCCTATGGAGCCGCGAGCGGAATAGCGATATTGGCCAACTGCGGGCCGCCCATATCCTTCGAGGTAAAGCCTGTGGGCGGGGCCGAGGTGGACTATGAAACGGAATTCACATCAGCCGGAATAAATCAGACCAACTATAAAATATGGCTTACGGTCAGCGTGAACGTAAGCCTTGTTAATCCTCTGTATAATAAAAAAGTGAATATGACCAGAAAGCTGATGCTTGTCGATACAGTAATAAAGGGAGAGGTTCCGTCGAGCTATCTTGGACTTCCTCAAAGCTGAGCTTCCCAATCCTTACATATATCGACCCATTTTACGGCGTTTGAGTATTCGTAAAGCTCGTCACAGGTCAGCTCTATGGCGGAATTGGAGCTTCCGCAGGCGGGAAAAACCGTATCAAACCTCTTTAACGAAACGTCACAGTATGCCTTCACGCCCTCCGGAAGGGCGAAGGGGCATACGCCGCCGATGGCGTGTCCGGTAAGCTCAAGGGTTTCCTCCGGAGAAAGCATTTTGGCCTTGAAGCCGTATTCGCTCTTAAACTTATGGTTATCGATCTTTCCGTCCCCTGCTACGGCGATCACCATGCAGGAATCACCGTTTTTAAGGGCGAGAGTCTTTGTTATCCTTGCGGGGATCACATTCAGCGCCTCCGCCGCGAGGGCGACCGTAGCGCTCGATACGGGAAATTCCATAACGTCGCCGTCCCTGCCGAACTGTTTTAAATACGCTCTTACTTTATCTATTGACATAATTATACCTCCGAAAAATATTATTACCAATTATATTACTTGGTTTCAATGAATTTTGCAACATATATGTTCATAAACTTTTATTAAGAATGAAAGAGTAATAATGAATGTATAAGCTTCATAAATTTTTATAAAGGAAAAGCATCGGAGGAGAATATGACTAATACAAGTATATATCAGGACATTTCCGAGCGCACATCAGGCGCGATATACATAGGCATAACCGGACCCTGCCGTACCGGAAAATCTACATTTATAAGGCGGTTCATGGAGACTGCCGTTCTTCCCAATATGAATAACGGCTTTGAGAAGGAAAGGGCTAGGGACGAACTTCCGCTCATAGGTCAGGGCAAAATAATTACGACCACAGAGCCTAAATTTGTTCCGTCAAGACCGGCGGAGCTGCAAATAGGCGAAAATGTTAAATTCAAGATGAGGCTCATAGACTGCGTCGGGTATATAGTTGACGGGGCGGAGGGAACGACCGACGGCGACGAGCCAAGAATGGTCAACACACCCTGGTCCGATAAGCCTATGCCCTTAGCGGCGGCCGCTCTTACCGGAACAAACAAGGTAATAAACGATCATTCAACCATAGCTATCGCCATGACGACCGACGGCTCAATAACAGACATTCCGAGGGAAAATTATGAGGAAGCCGAGGAGGATATTGTCGACGAGCTTAAGAAATCGGGCAAGCCGTTCATCATGGTGCTTAATACGTCCAAGCCCTGTAGTCCGGATACGGAGGCATTGAGGTCGGAGCTGGAAGAAAAATACGGTGTCCCCGTGAAAACGGCGAACTGCGCCCAGCTTAAGGACGATGACATAAATGAGCTGCTGAAAAGCCTGCTTTATGAATTTCCGGTCAACGAGATAAGCATAAATATTCCAAGGTGGCTTGAGGGACTTGATAACAGCCACTGGCTCAAAAGCTCTATCATTGACACGCTTGTCGCCATTACGGATATTACCGGAAATCTCAGGTCAATACCCGACTGCGCCACCAGACTTGAGGACAACGAGTACATAAGGAAAGCGTACATAGGGGACATCTCGGCCGGAAGCGGAGACGCCGAAATAGACGTGGCCATGAATGACGACCTTTTCTACAGGGTATTGAGCGAGACCATAGACATGGACATCAAGGGCGACTATGAGCTTATAAGCATTATGAAGGAGCTTTCGGCGGTCAGGGCGGAATACAGCAAAATAAGCTCCGCTCTTTCAGACGTGAAACGCAAGGGTTACGGAATAGTCGGCCCTGCCTTTGACGATATTATCCTTGACGAACCGGAGGTATTCAAGCATGGCTCACGATACGGCATCAAGATAAAGGCCCACGGGGAGGCCATCAATATGATAAAGACCGACATCGAGACCGAGGTGGCGCCTATAGTGGGTACCGAGGAGCAGAGCAAGGAATTCATAGACGATATACTCAATACATATAAAACGGACAGACAAAAAATATGGGAGCTGAACCTGTTTGGAAGAACACTGGACACATTGGTAAACGAGGGAATGCACAACAAGATATACACTATGCCGGAGGACGCTCAGATGAAGCTGCAGGAGTCGCTGCAAAAAATACTAAACGAGGGCAGCGGAGGACTTATCTGTATTATCCTGTGAAGCACAAATTAAATAAATCGTAAATAAAACGTAACAGCATCGTAATGACAAAACGGCCCCTTTGCTTTATAATGTAATTGATTTTAGGCATAGGGGCGTTTTTGCGCGCTTTTCAGGGCGTGAATAGATATGGGCCGGCGCAGGAAAAATAATATTCCGGCTTATGCTTTGCTGACTGTTTATATTGCAGGGGAGTGAAAAACATGGATATTACAAGATTTGAGCTTACTTTTCCGGCCTCCGGCGGAGGACATGACATTTTTGCCTGTATATGGCGGGACACCGATTGCAGGCGTTATAAGGCCGTTATACAGCTTGTACACGGCATGGCGGAACATATTCTGAGATACGAGGACTTTGCCGTATATCTGGCTAAAAGGGGATATGTAGTGTGCGGAAACGACCATACGGGTCACGGCAATTCCGTAGAGAACGAGTCCGACTTCGGATATTTCGGTAAGAGGGAAAACAGCTGGCAGTATCTTATCGACGACATGAATTACTTAGAGGGCATGATGAGGCTGGAATATCCGGATCTTCCTTATTTTATGCTGGGCCACAGCATGGGCTCCTTCCTCGCGAGGGAATATACCTCACGCTACGGCAGCTCTCTTAACGGAGCCGTGTTTATGGGAACCGGCTATACTAATCCGCTGCTTGGTTTCGGGATATTCCTCTCCAAATATATGGCGGCGAAAGCTCCCAAGCAAAAGGGAGAGCTGGTTGACCGGATAGCCTTCGGAGCGTTTAACAAAAAGCTGGACACGATAAATTCCAAATACGACTGGCTGACTACGGACAAGGCTATGGTGGATAAATATTTAAAAGACGAAAAATGCGGTTTTCTGTTCACAAATGAGGGCTACCGCGATCTGTTCCTGCTGCTGAAAAACGTCAATACGATGAAATGGGCAAGGTCGCTTCCGAAGGACCTGCCGATGTTTTTGATAGCCGGAGCTGAGGACCCTGTGGGAGACTACGGAAAGGGAGTTAAGAAGGTATATGGACTTATGCTGAAGGCCGGCTGTACGAATGTCGATATAAAACTTCTTCATGGAGCGAGACATGAGATATTAAATGACTTGAAACGTGAGAAGGTTTACAGTATACTATACAATTGGTTTGAAAAAAATATTTAATTCTGGAGGCTGACTATGGCTGAACAATTGGCA
The DNA here is from genome assembly GCA_964493235.1 of uncultured Lachnospiraceae bacterium. Classification (GTDB taxonomy): domain Bacteria; phylum Bacillota; class Clostridia; order Lachnospirales; family Anaerotignaceae; genus Metalachnospira. The sequence goes on along the minus strand of CAZBNY010000009.1, from coordinate 21,062 downwards.
GGCTGGTTTGTTAATAATCTGGGAGGGGCGGTAAGTCCGGGCGTGATAGTTTTTATCGTTTCCCTGCTTCCCTTGCTGGAGCTGAGAGGCGGGATAATCGCCGGATTTCTGCTGGGCATGGATCTTGTGCCGTCGTTTCTGATAGCCTTTGTCGGAAATATAATACCTATACCGTTCATACTTATATTCATTAAGTATATTTTCAAAATGCTGAAAAAAACCTTATTCAAAGGACTTGTTGAACGCCTTGAGAACAAGGCGATGATGAAAAGCGGACAGATACAGAAATACGCCTACTGGGGCCTGCTGCTTTTTGTAGGGATTCCGCTTCCGGGTACGGGAGCGTGGACGGGTTCGCTCATAGCGGTGCTTTTAAGCATGGATCTTAAAAAGTCCTTCGTGGTCATAGTGGCCGGAGTAATAATGGCCGGAATAATCATTTCGATATTCAGCTACGGACTGCTTGGAACGATACTTTAAAAACGTAAGGAGAAGAAAATGACGGAACGAATTGCTACTCCGCTCAGGACAAGGGCGATAATGGAAAGATACGGCTTTAACTTCAAGAAGGGTTTTGGACAGAACTTTCTGATCGATTCCAACATTCTTGACAACATTGCCGACGCGGCGGGGATAAATAAGGACGACACCGTGCTGGAAATAGGCCCTGGCTTTGGAGCGCTGACGCAGGTGGTCGCGGAGAGAGCGAAAAGAGTTATCGCGCTGGAGATAGACACAAAGCTTATACCGATATTGTCTGAGACCCTTGCCGACTATGACAATATTGAAATAATAAATACGGACGTGCTGAAATGCGACATCGAAAAGCTGGCGGAGGAAAAAAACGATGGAAAACCGTTCAAGGTAGTCGCTAACCTGCCGTATTACATAACCACGCCGATAATAATGGATATGCTGGAAAAGAAAAACGCAGTCAGATCTATGACGGTAATGGTTCAGAAGGAGGTCGCCGAGCGTATGCAGGCAGGCCCTAAAAACAGCGATTACGGCGCGCTTTCCATAGCGGTGCAGTTTTATTCCGAGGCTCATATCGATATGATAGTACAGCCGTCATGCTTCATGCCGCGCCCGAAGGTAGCCTCGGCGGTAATAACTCTTTCCCTCAGGGATAAGCCGGCTGTAGAGGTATGCGACAAGGCGCTTTTTTTCAAGCTGGTGAAATGCGCCTTCGGACAGAGAAGGAAGACGCTTCTTAATACTCTGTGCAATCAGGGCGGCTTCGGACTGTCTAAGAAGGAAATGACGGAGGTAATAAACAGCGCCGGACTGGACGAGAAAATAAGGGGCGAGGCAATGAGCCTTGAGGATTTTGCGAGACTTACCGAAAGGGTAAACGACAGGCTGAGATCATAAACGGTCTCAGCTTATTTTTATCGTGTATTATTTGTCTGATTTATAGATACTATAAAAAATATTGATTTGCTTTTTGCTATAAGTATAGCTTATAATAAAGCGTAAGTTGATTTTATTATTATATATCAAACAGGAGTGACCAACGTGATTAAAGCAATTGTAGGCGCCAACTGGGGCGACGAGGGAAAAGGCAAAATAACGGATATGCTTGCGGCTGACGCCGATATAGTTATCAGGTTTCAGGGCGGAAGCAACGCCGGACACACGATAATCAACGATTACGGCAAATTTGCCCTTCATCAGATGCCGTCAGGCGTTTTCAACGAGAATACCGTAAACATTATCGGAACGGGAGTGGCCTTTAATATTCCTTATTTTGTAAAGGAGCTTCAGTATATTAAGGACAGTGGAATAAAGGACCCTAAAATTATGATCTCCGACAGGGTGCAGATACTGATGCCTTATCATGTTGACTTCGATACCTATGAGGAGGCAAGGCTCGCCAATAAGTCCTTCGGTTCCACAAAGAGCGGTATCGCTCCTTTCTATTCGGATAAATACGCCAAGACAGGTATACAGATATGCGACTTATTCTATCCTGAAATACTTATGGAAAGAATAAAGGCTGCCTGCGAGATTAAAAATATACTGCTTGAGAACCTTTATCATATGCCCAAGCTTGATCCTCAGAAGATATATGACGAAGTCATCTCATACAGAGATATTGTCGCTCCATATATCGCCAATACCGAGGAATATCTTTTCAACGCCGTTAAGGAGGGCAAAAATATTCTGCTCGAGGGACAGCTCGGAGCCCTTAAGGACCCTGACCACGGCATCTATCCAATGACAACATCTTCGTCAACATTGGCCGGCTTTGGCGCTGTAGGCGCTGGACTTCCTCCTCATAAGATCGAGAAGGTGATAACGGTAACAAAGGCGTATTCCAGTTCTGTAGGCGCTGGAGCCTTTGTAAGCGAGATATTCGGCGACGAGGCGCAGGAGCTTAGGGTAAGAGGCGGAGACGCCGGAGAATTCGGAGCGACGACTGGCAGGCCCAGAAGAATGGGCTGGTTTGACTGCGTGGCTACACGCTACGGCTGTATGCTCCAGGGAGCTACTGACGTTGCCCTTACGGCGATCGACGTACTTGGCTACCTTGACGAGATACCCGTATGCGTAGGCTATGAGATAGACGGAAAGGTGACAAAGGAATTCCCCGTTACACCTCTGCTTGAGAAGGCTAAGCCGGTGCTTAAGGTATTTCCCGGCTGGAAGTGCGACCTCAGAGGAATCACAAAATATGAGGACCTTCCTGAGACGGCAAGAAATTATGTCGAGTTCATAGAGAGGGAGATCGGCTTCCCCATAACGATAGTTTCCAACGGGCCAAAGAGAAACGAGATAATTTACAGATAAAAAATAAAGACACAGACGGAGCATTCCGCCTGCGTTTTTTGTTGAAAGCTTCTTAAGAAGGTTTTAATTGTGTCCGAAAGGGCCGGCACCGTATAATCAGGAAAAGAGAGCGGAATATGAAGGAAAAATTTTATAAAGCGGTCACAGTTATTTCATGCGTGATCTCAGTGGTATGCATTGTGCAGATAAACGGACTTAAAAAGGAGATCGCCGATATGAGCAATTCGCTGGGCAGTCAGATCTCATATATAAACACGTCGGTAAACAATATTTCCTCAAACGTATATGACGCGATGGAGAGAAACGCGAGCCTGCTGAGTGAAAGCGGCTGGGAGTATACAGAGATCGACGCCGAAAACGGGACTGTAGGCATATGCCTGTGGGTCACGCCAAAGGAGTATGTTCCCGCTAAGACCGAGGCAGAGGTATACATTAACGAAAAGGCATATCCAATGACTTTGGCAAACGGCAGCTTTTTGATAAACGCCGACATACCGCTTTATGACTTGAGCGAGATAAAAAATGTGGTGTTCACCGAAGGAGAGAATGTCAGGACCGAAAATCTGGATATATATATTTCTCCTAAAAATGATTACTTTCCTTATGTCAGCGCTGACTTCAGCGGATCATACACGGAGAAAACCGAGCACAGCATAAACGGAACGATCAATATTGATATGGAACGATCAAACTACATGGAACTGGTGGGAGTCGATAGCGTATATCTGATCGACGTTCTGGACGGCAAGGAAATGAACAGGGAGAAGATAAACGTCAAGTTTTACGAGGAAAACGTGGACTATTGCTACGGCTATTATGAGATAAGCAGGACAGCGACTGTGCCAAACGGCAGCACCTATAAGCTCTGCACGGCTGTTGTGGACAAAAACGGGTTTGTGTATGTAAACGAGGTGAACAGACTGGAGCTGGATGAGGACGGAAACGCCGTAGATGATTATTATCTCAGGTCAGACGCCGATATTTACAACAAAAACGGGGAGCTCCTTATAAGGGGAGAATATTAAAAAATAAGCTGGAAACAGTATATTTTTATAAAAACACTTGATTTTGTATAAACGTAATGCTATACTATATATGGTAATTTATTAGATGTCGGTGATAAGAGTAGGTGAGAACCTACTCTTTGCTTTTGCATGAATATATATAAGGGAGGTCGAAAAATGTCCGGATCAGTAAGCACGGAAAAGAAATTAGACGCTATGCTCAGGCCAACCGTGGAGGAAATGGGATATGAGATAGTGGACGTGGAATTCGTAAAGGAAGGCCCCAACTGGTATCTCAGGGTCTTTGTTGACAAGGAGGGCGGCGTAAGTATCGATGACTGCGAGCTTATAAGCAAGGCCCTTGAAAAGATACTTGATGAGAAGGACCCGATTGAACAGGCTTATTTTCTTGAAATAAGCTCGCCGGGTATCGACAGGCCGCTCAAGAAGAAAGAGGACTTTATCAGATTCAATGGTGAGACGGTGGACATAAAGCTTTACAGGCCGCTTGAGGGCGCGAAGGAGCATACGGGAAAGCTCAAAGCCTATGGCGAGGACGGAAGCGTGACGATAGAAACTGACACAAAGGAACTGACATTTGAAAAAAAGGACATTGCGAGCGTAAGACTTGCGGTTATTTTTTAAAATTGCCATGCCGGCGGAGGACCGGGCGTGGCTGGTATATTATTTTTCTAAAATTGTAAGGAGGAGCAGTAAAAAATGGACAGTGCCGAATTTATGCAGGCTTTGAAGGATATAGTTAAGGAAAAGGGTATAGATGAGGAAGTAATATACGAAGCGATAGAGACCTCACTTGTATCGGCTTGCAAGAAAAATTTTGGAACATCTCAGAACATAAAGGTCATTATAGACAGGGAGACAGGCAACATCGATGTTTACGCGCAGAAGGACGTCGTTGAGGAAGTTGAGGACCCGATGCTGCAGATAAGCGAGGAGGAAGCGAGAAAGATAAATCCGGTATATACTGTCGGAGATGTTGTGGATTTCGTTGTTACGCCTAAAAACTTCGGACGTATTTCGGCGCAGACAGCCAAACAGGTCGTTGTGCAGAAATTCAGAGAGGCCGAAAGAGAGATACTTTACAACCAGTATGTCTCTAAAGAAAAGGAAATAGTTATCGGTATAGTACAGAGAGTAGATAAGAAAAATGTAATAGTCCAGCTTGGAAAGATCGACGCGGTGCTTGCCCCTAACGAGCAGATACCCGGCGAGGAATACAAGTTTATGGACAGAATAAAGGTATATGTTATCGAGGTAAAACAGACCACAAAGGGCCCCCAGATATTCGTATCAAGAACACACCCCGAGCTTGTCAAGAGACTCTTTGAGCAGGAGGTGCCGGAGGTGTTTGACGGAACTGTTGAGATCAAGAGCATTGCCAGAGAGGCCGGCTCAAGAACAAAGATAGCCGTGTACTCAAAGGATCCCAACGTAGACGCTGTGGGAGCCTGCGTAGGACAGAACGGCTACAGGGTAAACGTCATCGTAAACGAGCTTTGCGGCGAGAAGATCGACATAGTGAACTGGAGCGAGGACCCGAAGGAATTTATCGCTGCCGCTTTAAGCCCCTCAAAGGTAATTGCCGTTGCTGTCAATCCCAATGAGCAGAGCGCCAGAATAGTCGTTCCTGACCATCAGCTTTCGCTCGCCATCGGCAAGGAGGGACAGAACGCCAGACTTTCCGCCAAGCTTACAGGCTGGAGGATAGACATTAAGAGCGAGTCCCAGGCGAGGGAGACAGGCTTCATAACCGAGGACGGAGAGTTCCCCGAGGAGGACATTGCGCCGCTTGAGGACGAGCTGGAGTTTGAGGAGGAGTTCACCGAGAACGGCGAGATGCTTGACGAATACTGTCAGAGCGATGACGACTATGAGGATTACGGCGAGGAAGAAACTGACGACAGTGAGGAATAAACAGGAGGTGCGCTGATGAAACAGAGGAAAATTCCCTTAAGAAAATGCACCGGCTGTCAGGAAATGAAAAACAAAAAGGAGCTTATCAGGATCGTAAGAAGTGACGAGGGTGAGTTCTCGATAGACACGACGGGAAAGAAGGCCGGCAGAGGAGCATATATATGTCCAAACGCTGATTGTCTGGAAAAGGCCAGAAAATCCAAGGGACTTGAACGCTCCTTCAAATCAGCGGTTCCGGCGGAGGTATATGAAAGGCTCAAAGAAGAGTTGGAGGAAATAAATGGATAAAAAACTGCTTCAGTTTCTCGGACTGTGCCAGAGGGCAGGCAAGCTTGCCTCCGGCGAGACAGGAGCCATAAGCGCGATAAGGGACGGAAGCGCCGAGCTTATCATTGTCGCGGAGAACGCTTCGGACAATACTAAAAAGAAGTTTGGCGATTCGACAGCCTATTATGATAAGAAGATAGTTATATTTGGAGATAAAGTTGAGTTGGGACGAGCGATCGGCAAGGATGAAAGAGCTGTTATTGCTATAAAGGACAGCGGATTTGCTAAAAAGATAATTGAGATGATCGTCTGATAGATCCCATCGACCATTATGGAGGTGGAGTATTTGGCTAAGAAACGTGTATACGAAATTGCTAAACAGTTAAACATAAGCAACAAGGAGCTTATCGACAGACTCAAGGAGATCGGAATAGAAGTAAACAACCATATGTCAACGGTTGATGAGGAAAACGCCGCTAAGGTAAGCGAGCTTATTGAAAAAAAGAACGCTCCGAAAAAGGAAGAAAAACCTGCGGGAAAGAAGAAAGAAAAGAAAGAGCCCGAGAAAAAGGCTGCCGAAAAGCCTGAGGCCCAGAAGTCTCATGAACAGAAGGCTCCCGAACAAAAAAGGCCCGAAAGGACCGCTGAAAAGAAATTAGAGAAAAGAGCGCCCGAGCAGAAAAGAAACGACAGACCACAGGAGCAGAGGAGACAGGGTGACCCCAAAAGAGGCGGAGAGGTCAAAAGTCCTCAGCAGAAGGCCGGCGAGCAGAGGCCCAAATCCGGCAGGGAGCAGAGAAAGGTTCGCCCCGTGCAGAGTGAGCAGCCAAGATCTGAGAGACAGGACCGCCAGGAGAGACCTGCCAGAAGTTTCGGCGAGCAGGAGGGCGGCTTTGACAGGAAGAAAAACAAAAAGAATTTCAATAGCCAGAATAATCAGAGCAATAACTTCAATAATAAAAATAAGAATAATAAAAATAACAAAAATAATAAGGCAAAGCCGGCTCCGGCACCCGCACCCGCTCCGGTTAAAGAGGAGGACGAGATCAGGTTCATGGAAATCCCCGAGACACTGACCGTTAAGGAACTTGCCGAGAAAATAGGCAAATCCGGAGCCGAGATAGTAAAATGCCTTATGAAAAAGGGCATTATGGCGGCTATCAACCAGTCGGTGGACTTTGATACAGCGGTATCGGTCGGCGAGGAATATAACGTAATATTTGAGATGGAGAGGGAAAAGGACATATTTGAGGAAGCCTTCAAGCAGGAGAACGAGGACGAGTCACTTCTCGAGTCAAGGCCTCCCGTTGTAGTAGTAATGGGTCACGTTGACCACGGTAAGACGTCCCTCCTTGACGCCATCAGGCACAGCCATGTCACAAGTCAGGAGGCAGGCGGAATTACCCAGCATATCGGCGCTTACACGGTGCAGATAAACGGAAGCCCCATAACCTTCATCGATACTCCGGGACATGAGGCGTTCACGGCAATGCGTATGAGAGGCGCCCAGATAACGGATATAGCCGTGCTCGTAGTAGCTGCCGACGACGGCGTTATGCCCCAGACGATCGAGGCTATCAACCATGCCAAGGCCGCCGGAGTAGAGGTAATAGTAGCGATAAACAAGATGGATAAGCCATCAGCCAACCCCGAGAGAGTTAAGCAGGAGCTTGTTGAATACGGCCTTGTAGCCGAGGATTGGGGCGGAGACACTATCTGTGTACCCGTTTCAGCCGCTACGAAGGAAGGACTGGACACCCTGCTTGAAATGATCATACTTACGGCTGAGATGAAGGAGCTTAAGGCCAATCCCAATAAGCCGGCCAAGGGTGCCATCGTTGAGGCCCAGCTTGACAAGGGACGCGGCCCCGTAGCCACGGTACTCGTTCAGGAGGGTACGCTTAACGTAGGCGATCCCATTGTCGCCGGAGCGGCCTTCGGAAAAATACGTGCCATGATGGACGATAAGGGCAGGAGAGTAAAAAAGGCAGGCCCCTCAAAGCCTGTTGAGATACTCGGACTTTCAGAGGTCCCCGTAGCCGGTGACACCTTCTATGTGGCCGCCAACGAGAAGCAGGCCCGTCAGCTTGCCGAGTCGGTCGTGGCCAAATCCAGAAAGGATATGCTTAAGGACACACCTCATAAGGTTTCCCTTGACGACCTGTTCAGCCAGATACAGTCAGGAAACATGAAGGAGCTCAACATAGTTGTTAAGGCTGACGTTCAGGGTTCGGTCGAGGCCGTTAAGCAGAGTCTTGAGAAGCTTTCCAACGACGAGGTAAGGATAAGAATAATCCACGGCGGCGTAGGAGCCATAACAGAGTCCGACGTTATGCTTGCCACAGCGTCAAACGCTATCATTATCGGCTTCAATGTTCGTCCCGAGCCTACAGCTAAGGCCATCGCCGATGAGGAAAAGGTCGATTTAAGGCTTTACAGAGTAATATATAACGCGATAGAGGACATCACAGCGGCCATGAAAGGTATGCTTGACCCCGTTTATGAGGAAAAGGTTATCGGCCATGCCGAGGTGCGCCAGCTCTTTAAGGCGTCGGGAGTAGGAACCATCGCCGGAAGCTATATTCTCGACGGAAAGCTTACCAGAAACTCCAGGGTGCGTATACTTCGTGACAATATCGTAATATTCGAGGGTGAGCTTGACTCGCTTAAGAGATTCAAGGACGACGTTAAGGAAGTAAACGCCGGCTATGAATGCGCCTTTGTACTCAAAAAATTCAACGACCTTAAGGAGGGCGATATTGCCGAAGCCTTCATTATGGTTGAAGTACCAAGATAATCGGCAGGTGATTTTATGAAAAGAAATAACAGAATGACCAGAGTCAACGACGAGATAACCAAGGAGCTGGCCAACATCATAAGAGGCGAGCTCAAGGACCCAAGAATAGGCGTTATGACCTCGGTGCTTAGGGTAGAGACCACTCAGGATCTGAAATACTGCAAAATATTCATCAGCGTGCTGGGCAATGACGAGGAAAAGCAGAACGTGATGAAGGGGCTTAAAAGCGCGTCGGGATATATCAGGCATCTGCTCGCGGAAAGGATAAACCTACGCATTACGCCGGAGCTTATATTCAAGCTGGACGACTCTGTGGAATACGGAATAAAAATGTCAAAGCTCATAGAACAGATAAGCAATGAGCCTCCTGTGGGAGAGGGTACACTCTATGAATAACAGTTTTGATGAGATTTTGGAAATGATAGATAAAAGCCAAAGCATAGCTGTCGCCGGACATATAAATCCCGACGGCGACGCTGTGGCGTCCTGTTGCGCCCTGGCAATGGCGCTTGAGAAAAAGGGCAGAAGCGTCACAGTGCTTTTGGAGGACATACCCGAAAAGCTGAGGTCGATCCCATATTCGGAAAAAGCAATCAGGGATATTCCTGACGGTGATTTTGACCTGTTCATATCCCTTGACTGCGGAGACGAGGGAAGGCTTGGTGAAAGGGCGGAGCTTATAAAGAGAACGCCGACCGTAAACATAGACCATCATGTGAGCAATACCTATTTCGGCAGGCTCAACTATGTTGACGGCGACGCCTCATCGACGAGCGAGCTTATATACAGGCTCCTTGACGGCTGGTGTGATATGGATAAAAACATGGCCTACGCCCTGTATGCCGGAATAATATTTGACACAGGCTGCTTTAAGCATTCCTGCACAAGTCCGTTCACGATGAAAATAGCGGGCGAGCTTATGACCTACAATATTCCGTTTACGGAAATACAGGAAAAGCTTTTTTATTCCCATACCGCTGTGGAGGCAAGGCTTTTGGGAACGGCTATAGACAACATGGAGCTTTTATGCGGCGGAAGGCTGGCCGTGTCCAGGCTTTCTATGGAGGAAATGGCGAAGCACGGCGGCTCCTCAAAGGACGCCGACGCCATAGTCTCATATATAAAGAATACCGACGGAGTAGACGCCGCAGCATTCTTTTACGAAAGGGAAAAGGGCGAGATAAAGGCCAGTATGCGTTCCAACGAGACCGTGAACGTGTCGGAGATCGCCGTCAAATTCGGCGGAGGCGGACATATAATGGCAAGCGGCTGTACCCTTTACGGAACCTTTGACGAGGTAATGCCGCCGGTCGTGGACGAGCTTAAAAAGGCTCTGGAGGTATAATTTTGGACGGAGTAATCAATATTTACAAGGAAAAGGGATATACCTCCCATGACGTGGTGGCCATTGTCAGAAGAACGCTGAACATAAAAAAGGCCGGCCATACCGGGACTCTTGACCCCGATGCCGAAGGCGTGCTGCCGGTGTGCGTAGGCCAGGCCACAAAACTGGCCGACTATATAATGGCCGAGAAGAAAAGCTACAGGGCCGAGATCACCTTTGGGGCGGAGACGACTACACAGGACGCCTCGGGTGAGGTTACGGAAAGATTTGACTTTGCCTACGACGAGGAAAAAATCAGGGAGGCCGTGAAAGGTTTTATAGGAAAGCAGATGCAGCTTCCGCCCATGTATTCCGCCATAAAGGTAAACGGCAAAAAGCTCTACGAGCTTGCCAGAGAAGGCAAAGAGGTAGAGCGGAAAACGAGAGAAATAGAGATTTTTGACATAAGGATAGCTGAATTTATGCCGCCGGACAGGGCGATAATAGATGTTGACTGCTCCAAAGGGACCTATATAAGGACGCTTTGCAGCGACATCGGCAGAAGCCTTGGCTGGGGAGCGTATATGTCGGCGCTGACAAGGACGGCCAGCGGAGCCTTTCTCATAGAGAACGCCATAAAGCTGGACGAGCTTAAAAATGCAGCCGAGGAGGGCAGGGCCGCAAGCCTTATCATTCCCTCGGACAGAGTTTTAAGCGGATATAAGAAGATGACTGTCAGCGAAAGGGCGAATAAATATCTCTACAACGGCGGCAGGATATACGAGCGCTTTCTTTCGTTCGGTGAAAAGCCGTACGAGAACGAGACGGTGCTCGGCTATGACTGTGCCGGCAGGTTTGTCGGGATATATTCCTATAGATTTGACAAAGAGAAGGACAGCTTTTATATAAAGCCGATTCGCCTCATGCTGTAAGGAGATTTTGCGATGGAACATATAACTAACAGCGAAATTGAACAAAGCTGTCCCACGGCGGTCACGATAGGGAACTTTGACGGTGTACACATGGGACACAGAAGGCTGATAGAGACAACTAAGGAATTAGCCGGAGAGGAAGGACTTAAGTCAGTCGTTCTCACCTTCTACCCGCATCCGATGTTCATCTTCGGCAACAGGGAGAAAAACGCCCTTATTATGTCGCCCGAGGAAAAGAAGATAGCCGTGGAGAAAATGGGAGTGGATACATATATCGAGTACCCGTTTGACAGGGAGTTCGCCTCAATGGCGCCGGAGGATTTCGCCACAGAGCTTGTTTTCAAAAGGCTGAAATGCAGGGTGCTTGTGGTAGGATATGATTATCGTTTCGGAAACAAAAATAAAGGCGATTATAAGCTGCTCGAGAGACTTGGTAAAGAATACGGGGTTAAGACTGTATTCATACCGAACGTCATCTACGAGGGCGAGAGGGTAAGCAGCACAAAGATAAGGGAATGCCTTGTTGACCGTGATGTCGAGGGGGCGAACCGCAGGCTTACGGAGCCGTATTATATATTCGGACGTGTGGCCGAGGGCAAAAAGCTGGGCAGACGCTTAGGTTTTCCGACGCTGAATATACTGGCCCATGAGGATAAGCTGTTTCCGCCGAACGGCGTATACGCCACGGTTACGGTATATAACGGAAGGCCATACTACGGGATAACGAATGTCGGCTATAACCCGACGGTCAACGGAAAGCATAAGACAGTGGAAACAAACCTTTTTGACTTCAACACGGAAATATACGGCGAGAATATACTGACGTTCTTTTTCAAATGGCTGAGGGACGAGAGAAAGTTCCCGGATGTTGAGGCGCTGAGGGACGAGATAGCCAGAAATACCATAAGCACAAAGGAATATTTTGCCTCGGACGAGTACGGATACTGGAAAGAAAATTTTGAAAGTGCTTACAAAACAGTTGAAAAGTAAAATAATATATGTTATACTTCAATGGTTGATGAACCCGGGTTCAGCAGACGGAATCTCCAACCGCGGCTTAGCCCTGGGCGTTGTAATATGATTTTTTAGGAGGATTTTAAAATGAAAGCTAATATCAACAAACAGGAAATTATCGAAAAATACGGCAGAACACCTAACGACACAGGCTCACCTGAGGTTCAGATCGCTCTCCTTACAGCAAGGATCGAGCTTCTTACAAACCACCTCAAGGAGCATAAGAAAGACCACCATTCAAGGAGAGGTCTTTTAAAGATGGTTGGACAGAGAAGGGGCTTACTTGCTTATCTCAAGGAAAAGGATATTGAGAGATACCGTGCAATCATCAATGAATTAGGATTAAGAAAGTAATCTTAAAACCTTTTAAAAGACAGGTTTTGCCTTGCACATTGGTCGCATATTCAAAATGAAAAAAATCCGGCTATACGATATGTGTGACCGGATTTTTAAATGTATAATAAAGAAGAAAGATGTACTCACATAAATAATGACACCATAGAAAAGCCGGATGACTATGGAAATCGGACGGAAATCAGCCGGCCTTTCTATGGTGTTATTACTAACACGTTATGTTTATGTGAGCTGCATGGTATCTTCTTGTAAAAATATATTAAATAAAGGAGACTTACTATGTACAGAACATACCAGACAGAGCTGGCTGGACGCCCGCTTAAGGTCGAAATTGGCAGGGTCGCTGAGCAGGCCAACGGAGCGGCTCTCGTATACTACGGCGATACAGTAGTGCTTGTAACAGCTACAGCATCAGATAAACCCAGAGACGGAATAGATTTCTTCCCTCTTTCGATCGATTATGAGGAGAGACTTTATTCAGTAGGCAAAATACCGGGAGGCTTCATCAAAAGAGAGGGCAGACCAAGCGAAAAGGCTATCCTTACGTCAAGATGTATCGACAGACCGCTTCGTCCGCTTTTCCCCAAGGATTACAGAAATGACGTCGCTGTCGTGGCTACGGTTATGTCGGTAGACCAGGACTGCTCGCCGGAAATAGCCGCAATGATAGGTTCATCGATAGCACTTATCATTTCCGACATTCCTTTTGTTGACACAATGTCATCATGCTCAATCGGCTACTGCGACGGCGAGCTTGTTGTAAACCCCAATGCCGCCCAGAGAGAGATAAGCAGGCTTAACCTTACGGTTTCCTCAACGAAGGAAAAGGTAATGATGATCGAGGCCGGAGCTGACGAGATACCCGACGACCTTATGATGGAGGCCATCAAGCTCGCGCATAAGGTAAACGGCGAGGTTATCGACTTTATCAACGAAATACACGCCGTAGAGGGCAAACCCCTTCAGGAGTACACAGAGCACGTTATTCCCGAGGACGTTTACAAGCTCATTTCCGAGTATATTACGGACGAGGCTATGGAGACAGCCGTTTATAAGGAGCTTAAGCAGGAAAGAGACCTTGCCATAAGAGAAATTACCGATAAGGTAAACGAGGAGCTTACAGAGGCTATCGCCGCCCTTGTGGACGAGGAAACGGATATTCCTACCCTTATAGACGAGACTATATATAAGTTTGAGAAAATGACAGTAAGAAGAATGATCCTCAGAGAGCATAAACGTCCCGACGGACGTGGTCTTGAGGAGATCAGGGAGCTTTCAGCCGAAATTGATATTCTTCCCAGGACACACGGCTCGGCGCTGTTCAAGAGAGGACAGACACAGGCCCTTACTGTAACTACCCTTGGAGCCATGAGCGAGATACAGAGACTTGACGGACTTGATACATCGGAGATCTCCAAGAGATATATCCACCACTACAATATGCCCGGATATTCCACAGGCGAGGCCAAGACATCAAGAGGTCCCGGCAGACGTGAGATCGGTCACGGCGCCCTTGCTGAAAAGGCTCTCCTGCCGGTTATCCCCAGCGAGGAGGAGTTCCCCTACGCTATAAGGCTTGTTTCGGATATTATGAGTTCCAACGGCTCTACGTCCCAGGCAAGTATATGCGGCAGCACACTGTCACTTATGGCGGCAGGTGTTCCTATTAAACGTCCCGTTGCCGGTATTTCAGTCGGACTTGTGACAGGCGACAATGACGATGACTTTGTTATGCTTACGGATATACAGGGCCTTGAGGACTTCTTCGGCGATATGGACTTTAAGGTTGCCGGAACAAAAGAGGGTATTACGGCTATCCAGATGGATATGAAGATACATGGACTTACATTCAGAATAATCGAGGAGGCCCTTGCCCAGACACACAGGGCAAGAAACTATATCCTTGACGAGGTCATGCTTAAGTGCATACCTGAGCCTAGAAAAGAGCTTTCGCCTTACGCTCCCAAGATGGCCACAATGACTATCGACGTTGATAAGATAGGCGAGGTTATTGGGCCCAGAGGAAAGGTCATCAAGAGCATTATAGAGGAAAGCCAGTGCGAGATCGATACCGAGGACGACGGAAGAATATTCATCAAGGGTAGCGATACGGCAAACATTCAGAAGGCGATGGACATGATAAGCCTTATCGTAAACGATCCCAAGCCGGGCACGACCTACGCCGGTACTATTACAAGACTTATGACCTTCGGAGCCTTTGTTGAGATTGCTCCCGGCAAGGAGGGACTTATCCATATCTCCAAGCTTGCCGAAAAGAGAACGGCCAAGGTTGAGGACGTTGTCAAGGTTGGCGACAAGGTAAGAGTTAAACTTCTTGAGATAGATCAGCAGGGAAGGCTTAATTTCTCTATAAAGGACGCTGATAAATAAAGATCGAAAACCGTCTGCCGCGGGAACAGAAAGCCTGCGGTAATGGCCGGTGCCATAAGGTAAAAAGCAACGAATGTTTAAAGAGCGGGACTTCGTTGCTTTTTTTTATAAATGTTTTCTATGGCGCACTTTGTCGGCATCGGCGTTTGAATTGCGAAACAGTCAAACGCCTTAAACTGTTTTTGTATTGGTGGCCAGGGATATGAATAAAAGGACGCTGCAAAATATAATGGAGCCTGCGCAGGAATGCTTGACTCATTTCTGGCAGTTGGACGCTGAGTTTGTTATCAATTATTTTGACAAAAATATTATTTGGACAGGCTCGGCGCAGAACCGGTTTACAGAGGGGTATGAGGAGAATGTTTAGGATTTCCGAGAAATCATGAAGGAGCTGAAGCCGTGCCATCTTCATCATCAGGAGTTTTATGCGGCGCGGAACGCAGGAAAAACCTGCACCATTTTCGGACGTTACCTTACCACCACGGACAACGAGACCGGATACTACCTCCAGTTACAGCAGAGAGGCAGCTTTGTGTGGGAGATCTTGAAAAACATAGGGAGTGGAATCAATTTCCACCCCCTATAAAAATACCTATGTTTTCCGTCTGAAATTGTGCCGTTTATCGGGAAGTCCTTCAATTATTCATTGGCGTATTTTTCCGCCAATGCCGCACAGTAGGCAATTATCTCCATACAGTTTTTCCTTCTGGCCTTTCCGGCAAATTCTCCGTGCGGGGCGGAAAGCTCGCTGCAAATAAGTGTGCCGTACCGGTCTTTTATTTCGTTTACCATCGAACCGAAAACAGGATATACCTCGCCCTGAAGCTTTTGTATTCTTTCTTTCGTATCCTCACCCTCAAATGGATCGCGGCCTTTCTCCATGCCCAGTGCCATAACGGCACCGGATATGGCTCCACAGGTGTTCTTTGTATGTCCCATTCCGCCGCCAAAGCCTGAGGCCAGACGGATAACGCTCTCAGGAAGGTCTGTGTCATGCATATCCATAAAAGTGCGCACAACACATTCGGAACAGTTGAGTCCCTGACGGAAATATCCGCGGCTTATTTCATCGGCAACAGCCATTTTTTCTTCTATTGTTTTTCCTTCTGTTGATACTTTTGGCATTGATGCTTCACTCCTTATGTTTATTTGTTTTAATAGTAACTCTTTTGACGCAATGTGTCAAATTGCTTGACAATATAAAGAGAATATATTATAATTTTTATCAGTGAGTATATATCGAAATATACTGCCTGCGGCTGAAGCCGTTTAGTTAGATTATTATTTTTATGAAACAGATGTGATCATGGAGGTCACTAAAAACGATATTTTGCGTTTTTAGTGACTTTTTTGCGTTTTTTCGCGGAAAAATCAGAGGTGTATTATGATAGTATTGAAAAATGAGGAAGGCATAAAAGACAGATATATAGTAAATCGGGCAGCGACCCTTGAAAGCGAAATGACCGATTATTGGAAACAACGCTCATTGAGCTACAGTAAGCAGAATATGGACCAGCTTTTTTCGGAAAAAAGGGCAGCATGGGAGAGTCTTATTTTTTCACAGGTCAATGAGAATAAAAAGCTGAATATTCTTGACATAGGTACAGGCCCGGGATTTTTTGCCATACTTTCAGCATTGAGGGGCCATATTGTTACGGCGGTGGACATGAGCGAGGATATGCTTGACAAGGCCAGACATAATTCCGGCCTTGTGGGCACGGACATAAACTTTATGCAGGTCGGACGTCTGCTCCCCTTTGAGGACGGGAAATTTGACCTGATAATGTCAAGAGACGTGACATGGACGCTGACCGAGCCGGAAAAGCAGCTTAGGCATTGGGCCGATAAGCTTAAGGTGGGCGGAACGATGATATATTTTGACGCGGAATGGTACTATTATCTGAAGGACAGCGCCTATAGGAAGGATTGGGAGGAAAACCGCCGAAAGGTCATATCAAATGGCGGATTTAACTACAGTAAGGCCGGAACGCTCGAAAGTCTTGCGGCCGACCTGCCAATGACGTATAAAAACAGACCGCTTTGGGACAGAAACTATTGGGCCGGCCAGACAGGCTTTACCTGCGAGATTTTTGAAAACCTTAACACATATGTATATAACGAGACGGAACAGATGCAGTATGAGCTTTATCCCGAGTTTTTGACTGTAGTCAGGAGGGTGCTCTGACAATGGGACGCGCTGAAACGGCTTTTAGGAAAATATTTTCTCACTGCCTGCAATTAATAGTAATACTTATAGGGATAACACTTATCACCTTTTCGATAATGTACCTTTCTCCCAAAAATCCGGCGGAGATCTGGCTGGCGGGAGCCGACGGCAACGCCGGAATGGTATCCGAGGAGGCCGTCAGGGAGCAGGAAAGGATAATGGGACTGGACAAACCGTTTATAGTCCAGTATGGCAACTGGCTGCGTAACGCTGTCAGAGGTGATCTGGGGATCTCATTTACGACAAAACGGCCCGTTGCGACAGAAATAAAGGAGCATATGATGCCGACAGTCGAAATGACCTTCATATCGCTGGCGGTAACGGTCGCGGTCTCGGTCCCGGTGGGCATATTATGCGCCGTATATAAGGATAGGCTTTTTGATAATGTTCTGAGGATATTTTCTTTTATAGGCATATCGATGCCGTCATTTGTGCTTTCGCTAGTTTTTCTGTGGTTTTTCTGCATTAAGCTGGAGGTGGTAACGGTAATAGCTCCGAAGGGTATAAAGGGACTTGTACTGCCGATGGCTGTGCTTGTAGTACAATGCGCGTCAAAGATGATACGACAGGTGAGAGCCGTTGTTCTGGAACAGCTTGGACAGCCGTATGTTGAGGGAGCGGTATCAAGGGGTGTCGGATATAGGCGAATACTTTTCAGCCATGTTCTGAAAAACAGCGCCGTTCCGATACTGACCTATGTAAGCGTATATGTCGGCATATTTTTGGGAGGTTCCGCCGTAATAGAGGGAATATTTTCAGTAAACGGACTGGGACGGCTTGCCGTAAGCTCTGTCGCGAGACTGGATTATAATATGATACAGGGCTTTGTGCTTTGGTGCGCTCTGGTCTATTTGATCGTGAATCTTTTAACGGATATACTTTCGGCGTTTATAGATCCCAGAATAAAGTATGACCGGAGGTGAGACCGTGGAAGAAAATAAAAAGACAAGCCGTGGTTTCAGGATAATAACAGGTCTTGTGCTGATGCTTATTATAATTGCTGTCATGGCGCCGCTCATTGCGCCAAACGATCCGAATGAGACAAACATAATGCTGGCGCAGGCCGGAGCGAGCGCCAAATATCCACTGGGCAACGACAGCCTTGGAAGATGTATGCTGTCAAGGATAATATACGGGGCGAGAACGTCGATCTTTTTAAGCCTTTCAATCACGGTGATCGTATTTACCGCCGGAGTGCTTATAGGTGTTGTGTCAGGATATTTCGGCGGGGCGCTGGACTCGGTATTGACTAAGGTTATTACCGCTGTGCAGGCGTTTCCTAAAATCATACTTTCGATAGCCATAGCCGGCCTTTTGGGCATAGGCATAAAAAATATGATGATCGCCCTCTGTCTTGTGGAGTGGGCGGAATACGCCAGACTTTCACGAAGCCTGACATTTACGGAAAAACAGCATAACTACATCAAGGCCGCCAGAGTATGCGGCGAGACACATCTGAAAATAATCTGTAAAAGAATAATACCGAACATAATACAACCGCTTATCATAAACGCGTCGATGGGCATAGCCTCAATAATAATGGAAATAGCGGCTCTGTCATATCTGGGCGTAGGGGTCAGGGATTCCACGCCGGAGTGGGGAGCGATGATAAACGCGGGCAGAGGATATATGCAGACAGATGTTAAGCTGGTATTCATACCGGCAGCGGCGATATTCATAACTGCCGCCGTATTTAATCTGTTCGGTGAGAAGCTCAGAGACAAAATCAACGGATAATTCAGGAGGTAAATGATAATGAAAAAAATATTATCAATAGCGGTTTCGGCTCTGCTGTGCATAGGCGCTCTTTCGGCCTGTTCGTCAGGAATGAGCGAAGGCACGGCAGAAACTGAAAATACGGAAACAGGAGCGAACATAGCGGTCGTCGCCGATACTCAGTGCCCGACAAGCCTTGACCCGGCACAGAGCTGGGATAGCTGGTACACGTCACGGTGGGGCATAACGGAAACGCTTTATAAGCTGGACGATAATTTAGAGCCATATCCGTTTCTGGCGGAAAGCTGCGAAATGGCGGATGATACCACTTGGGTCATTACATTAAGGGACGATGTGACATTCCAAAACGGCAATAAAATGACGGCCGAAAGCGTAAAGCTCTGCTGGGAAAGAACAGCGGGGATAAATGCCCGTTTTAACGAGCTTCTCTACATTGACAGCATAGAGGCCGACGGGCAGACGCTCACCGTTAAGACCTTAAAGCCTGTTCCGGCCTTTATAAACGGACTTTGCGAGCCACTGACAGGAATAATCGACGTTACGGACGAAAATGATCCGGCTGTAATGCCAATAGGCACCGGCCCGTTTTCGGCGGTCAGCTATGAGGTAAAGACAAGGGCCGAGGTGACAAAGTACGAAGGCTACTGGGGCGGCGAGCCTAAACTTGACGGAGCTGTTATCAACATAATCGGGGATACAAGCACACTGGCGATGGCTCAGCAAAACGGCGAAAGCGATATTTCGGTCAGTATGCCCTCGGCAAGCCTTGAGCTGTTTGACGATGAGAGCCTTTACAATGTGGACGGAGTAGCCGGTTCAAGAGGACAGGTCATTTTCATCAACTTCTCAAATAAATTTTTACAGGAGAAGGCGGTAAGGGAAGCCATCAGCATGGTGATCGACAAGGAAAACTATGCCGAAATATTAAACAAGGGAGCCTCGGCGGCGGCATCGGAGCTTTATCCTGATTTTATGGCCTTTGGCGGCAGTGGAGGATACGCCTATGATATCGACGGGGCCAACGCCGTGCTTGACGAAGCCGGACTTACGGACACCGACGGCGACGGAATAAGGGAGCTTGACGGAGAAAATATTTCGCTCAGGCTTATTACATACAGCACAAAGGCTGAGCTTTCCGGATTCTGCAATGAGATCGCCTCGTCGGCCAAGAAAATAGGTTTGA
Source organism: uncultured Lachnospiraceae bacterium (assembly GCA_964493235.1). Lineage (GTDB taxonomy): Bacteria > Bacillota > Clostridia > Lachnospirales > Anaerotignaceae > Metalachnospira. The sequence continues at coordinate 1,104 of CAZBNY010000009.1, read as the reverse complement.
ATATTTCCGTTGAGGTATATGAGTCCGTAAGCGAACAGGAGAAAACAGGCGATTTTGACCTGCTTATGGTAAGCTTCACGATGGTTCCCACAGGAGACCCGCAGTATTTTGCCGATATAGCCTTTCGAAGCGGCGGCAGCAGCAACTACGGCGGATATTCAAATGCCGAGGTGGACGAGCTTATCAGTGAGCTTGACGTGGAATTTGATAGCACGAGAAGGATCGAGCTTGCTAAGGAAATACAAAGCAAAATTATAGATGACGCCGGCTTTATAGTCGTTGGACACTCAAAATACTTCTATGTAATGAGTTCACGGCTTAAGGGACTGCATACAAATCCGTCGGAGTATTATCTCCTTGACGCTGACGTATATATTGAGGAATGATAAGCATGAGTGTTTTGAGAATTGAGAAACTGAGAGCCTCCTACGACGGAGTACCGATACTTAAGGATATAAATGTCACTCTCGACAGCGGCGAGATACTTGGCATAGTGGGAGAAAGCGGCTGCGGAAAGACAACATTCCTGCATTCGGTCATGATGCTGACATCCAACGGAATGAAGGTGGAGGGCAGCATCAGATTTGAGGACAGGGAGCTTCTAGAGATGTCGTCTGAGGAGCTTAGGAAAATCAGGGGAAGCGAGATTTCAATGATACCTCAAAACGCTCTTTTGGCAATGGACCCAACAAAAACCATATCGTCACTGTTCTATGAGACAGTCAGGGTACACGGCAGGAAAATAAAAAGAAAGGACTGCGACAGGGAGGCGGCCGAGCTGATGGGCAGGCTGCTCCTGTCTGATCCGGAGAGAATACTGAGGTCCTATCCCTTTGAGCTTAGCGGCGGAATGTGCCAGAGGGCGGCAATAGCCGTGGCTATGATAAATTCGCCGAGACTGATACTCGGAGACGAGCCGACCTCTGCCCTTGACGTTACCTCCCAGCTTGAGGTCGTGAAGCAGATGAAGCTTTTAAGGGATAAATTCAATGTGTCTCTGGCGGTAATATCCCATAACATGGGCGTAATAGCCCAGATCTCCGACAAAATAGCCGTAATGTACGGCGGCAGGATAGTTGAATACGGCAGGGCCGGTGAGATTCT
>CAZBNY010000008.1:0-25303 GCA_964493235.1 uncultured Lachnospiraceae bacterium | reverse complement strand
CCGAATCAGATTTGTCTGCAGTCCGGACAGTCTGAGGTCACGGGCCGATTTTTGGTTAATTTGACATTTTTATGGCAATCAGTGAGCTGTAAATAGAATATGTATAAAGATTTAATACTTTTTTGCAGGAAATTTGGCATTTTTGCCGTATTTATAATAATATAAACAGTTTTGAGCTTTATAGGAGGCGGTTCATATGGTGCTTCGTGAAAGGCAGGAGGAAATAGAAAAACAGATACTGAGTCCCTACGCGACAAAAAGCGTTGACACAAGGGGCAGACTTCGTGATGAGGAAAAATGCGATATACGTACGGATTTTCAGAGAGACAGAGACAGAATACTTCACTGCAAGGCTTTCAGAAGAATGAAACATAAGACACAGGTATTCATATCGCCGGAAGGCGACCACTACCGGACGAGACTGACTCATACGCTGGAGGTCTCGCAGATAGCCAGAACGATAGCAAGAGCATTGTCACTCAACGAGGATCTGACCGAGGCCATAGCGCTGGGACATGATCTGGGGCATACCCCATTCGGACACGCCGGAGAGGAAACGCTGAACTCGCTGCACAGGGAGGGCTTTGAGCATAATAAGCAGAGCCTGAGAGTAGTTGACATGATAGAGAAGAACGGACAGGGCCTTAACCTGACATGGGAGGTGCGCGACGGCATACTTAACCACAGGACAAGCTGCAAGCCATCGACTATGGAGGGCCTTGTAGTCAGGCTTTCGGACAAAATAGCCTATACGAACCATGATATTGACGACGCCATAAGGGCAGGGGTGATCAGCGACATACCCCAGGAGTTTAAGAACATGCTGGGAGATACGTCAAGCACCAGGATAAACGCCATGATAAGGGACACCATAGCCAACAGCGAGGGTATACGGGATATTAAAATGAGCGACGAGATGAAGGCCACCTTGGGCGGTCTCAGGGAGTTCATGTTCAAGACCGTGTATTTAAGCGACCACGCTCTTAAGGAAAAGGCCAAAGTAAAAAAGATGCTCTCATATTTATATAATTATTATCTGGAAGACACGAGCCGAATGGAAGATGAGTATATACATCTGATAAAAAACGGGGAACATAAGGATACAGTGGTCTGCGACTACATTGCCTGTATGACTGACAGATTCGCGGTAACGACATTTAAAAATATATTTATCCCGTCCTCCTGGAGCGTATATTAGACCGCCCGAAGAACGGCGAAAAAGTTCCATAAATCATGTTGAGTAAATATGTTTCTTTCGGAAAAATGTACAAACATTAATGTTTCAGCAGGATTTTGGCGTTGAATGTCGAATTTATTATAAGCAGAACAGGTGGTAATATAAATGCTTTATCCTCAGGAGCTTATTGATGAAATAAGAATGCAAAACGATATAGTGAGTGTGATCTCCGAGTATGTTACCCTTAAGCCTAAGGGAAGCTCGTATTTTGGACTTTGCCCGTTCCACAATGAGTCTACGCCGTCCTTTTCGGTCAGCGCGGACAAGCAGTTCTATTACTGTTTCGGCTGCGGTGAGAGCGGAAATGTGTACAGCTTTATCATGCGAATGGAAAACTGTGATTTTCCCGAGGCGGTCAAACGGCTGGCGGACAGGGCGCATATAGCGCTTCCTGAAGCGGAATATTCGGCGGAGGCCGCAAGGGCGGAAAAGCTTAAGCAGCAAATATACGAGGCGCATAAGGTGGCCGGAAGATATTATTATGCCGCTTTACACAGCCGAAACGGAGAGAAAGCGCTGGCATATCTGAACGGACGAGGAGTAAGAGAGGATATACAGAAAAAGTTTGGTATAGGCTATGCGCCTGGCGGGCGCGACCATCTGTACAGGTATTTGCAGGATAAGGGATTCAGCCGGGAGGTAATGGTAAAGAGCGGACTTGTGATGGAAAGCAAGGACGGAAAGAGCCTTTATGACAGGTTCTTCAACAGGCTGATGTTCCCCATATTCGACCTTCAGGGAAGGGTTATAGCTTTCGGCGGCAGAGTCATAGATAAGGGCGAGCCTAAATATTTAAACTCACCGGAGACCGCGGTATTTAATAAAAGCAAAACACTTTACGGAATGAATTTTGCCAAGGCGGCGAGAAAAAAGGAAATAATACTCGTTGAGGGATATATGGACATGATAAGCATATATCAGGCAGGGTTTCCAAATGTCGTCGCCGGACTTGGGACGGCTTTCAACAGCGACCATGCCAAAACGCTCAGAAAGCTGGCGGAGAGCGTCATATTGCTCTACGACAGCGATGAGGCCGGAACAAGGGCGGCGCTGAGGGCTATTCCTGTTCTTGTAAACGGCGGATTCGAGGTAAAGGTTACGCAGGTGACGGGCGCGAAGGACGCCGATGAGTTTTTGAAGAAATACGGCCCGGAGGAATTTTCAAAGCTGCTTGTGGACGCCGTAAGCCACATCACGTTCAGGATAAACTGCGCGAAGAAAAATTATAATATGGAAAATGCGGGACACAAGGTCCGCTTTGCCGAGGAGGCGGCAAGGATCCTTGCCGATGTGCCAAACGACATTGAGAGGGACGTTTATACAAAAGAAACCGCCGAGGTATGCGGCATAGATGAGGCGGCTTTAAGAAGCCGCGTGACAAAAATAATGGACGCTTCCGAAGGGGAATTCCTTAAGGAGGCGGAGAAAAAAAGAAAGCGTGTATACAGCGATAAGGACAGCAGGGACACAAGGCCAAAGGGTATCACCGAGGCCCAAAGACGGATACTGTCACTGTCGGCGGAAAACAGCAGGGTGCTTAAGGCCGTATTTTCCGTGATCAGACCCGAAGAATTTGAGGAGGGCGTTTACCAAACGCTGGCCAGGAGGATATATTCCGACGCCCTTGAGGGCAAAAGGAGCGAGCCGGCGGATATGGTGAGCTGCTTCGAGAGCCTTGATGATCAGAATACGGCGGCGGCCGTGTTTGCCGCAAGAAGCGACATAGATGATATAAGCAGGCTGGAAAAAGCGGTCACTGAGAATGTGCGTCTTATTAAGAAAAACTATATGGACGGCCTTTTATCCAGAGCTGAGACTGCTGAGGACATAAAAAAGCTTGTAGAACAAAAAAGAAAACTCGATGAATTGAATATAACGATTTTGGACAGTTAACAATATTGAGTAGTTAAGAAGGGAAGGATTGAAATTGAAATCCGGCGAAGAAAACGTATTAATGACCAGGCTCAAGGAGCTTGTTGCAATGGGGAAAAACCATAAGGGCGTACTTGAGTACAAAGAAATAATGGACTACCTGAGCGATATTGAGCTTGACACGGACCAGATGGATAAGGTATATGAATATCTTGAGGGTCAGGGCATAGATATGATAGGCAATATCAACGCCGAGGAGGACGAAAAGGAAATAGACCTTTCACTTCCCGAGGGTATCAATATTGATGATCCTGTCCGTATGTATCTCAAGGAAATTGGTAAGGTACCGCTTCTCAGCGCTGACGAGGAGACGGAGCTTGCCAAAAGAATGGAGGAGGGCGACGAGGAGGCTAAGAAAAAGCTGGCCGAGGCCAACCTTCGTCTTGTGGTAAGTATAGCAAAGAGATATGTGGGCAGAGGAATGCTTTTCCTTGACCTTATACAAGAGGGAAATCTTGGTCTTATCAAGGCTGTTGAGAAATTTGACTACCGTAAAGGCTATAAATTCTCCACCTACGCGACCTGGTGGATAAGACAGGCGATAACCCGTTCCATAGCCGATCAGGCAAGGACTATCCGTATACCGGTCCATATGGTAGAGACGATAAACAAGCTTATCAGAGTATCAAGACAGCTCGTTCAGGAGCTTGGCAGGGAGCCTTCGGCGGAGGAGCTTGCCAAGGAAATGGATATGCCTGTAGATAAGGTTCGTGAGATAATGAAGATAGCGCAGGAGCCTGTTTCCCTTGAGACACCGATCGGCGAGGAGGAGGACAGCCATCTGGGCGACTTCATTCCTGATGATGATATACCGGCTCCGGCTGACGCGGCGGCCTTCATGCTCCTTAAGGAGCAGCTTATGGAGGTGCTTGATACGCTGACGGAAAGGGAGAAAAAGGTGCTTACTCTGCGCTTCGGACTTGAGGACGGCAGGGCAAGGACGCTTGAGGAAGTAGGAAAGGAATTCAACGTAACACGAGAAAGGATCAGGCAGATAGAAGCCAAGGCTCTCAGAAAGCTGAGACACCCGAGCAGAAGCAAGAAATTAAAGGATTATCTTGAATAAATGCTTAAGGAGGAATAAGAGATGGCCAGATTACAGGTAAACGACAGACTTCCTGAGTTTCGGGTGCTGACAAAGGACGGGACCTTTTCGATAAAGGAGCTTGTGGACAGGAACACGATGCTGATATTTTTGAGGTATCTCGGCTGTACGATGTGTCAGTATGAATTGTGGCTTCTTATGGAGAACAATAAGAAATTTATTGAAGCGGGAGGTCAGATAATCGTTTTCCTTCAGTCGTCTCTTGAAACTCTTTCCGAGGAGACATTCCCGTTCACAGTGGTTTCTGACGAGAACAGAAAAATATATGAGCTTCTTGACATACGCGCGGCTGAACGCAAGGAGGAGCTTAGAGGAGAGAAACGGGAAAAGCTGGATCCTGTAATTAAGAGCATGGGCTTTGAGCATGGCAAATACGAGGGCGAGGAGTTACAGCTTCCGGCAGCTTTCGCGGTCGATAAGGAGCTGAACGTATATTATACGAAATATGGCGTTGAGGTTGCCGACATACCGGAGGTTGCCGAAATTATAGAACTGCTGGCTCAGAAAAGATGCTGATATAAATTAAGAACTGTTTTAGACCTGTTTAAGCCGCGTTACGCGGCTTTTTTGAAAGAGGTGCTTTATGGAAATATCTGAAAGACTTAGAACCGTAGCGTCTTTTGTCAGAAACGGCGGCTGTGTGGCTGACATCGGCACCGACCACGGATATGTGCCCATATATTTATATAAAGAGGGATCGATCGACAGGGCGATAGCCTGTGACATAAACCGAGAGCCTGTAAGGCGCGCGAAGTGCAATATAAATATGTACCGACTGTCAAATGTTATAGAGACAAGGCATGGGGCGGGTCTTGAACCGTTAAAAATGGGTGAGGCCGACGGTATCATTATTGCCGGAATGGGCGGAATGCTTATGATAGGCATATTGGAGGACAGCAGAGCCAAGGCGCTGTCCGCGAAGGAGCTGGTACTTCAGCCGCAGACCGATATTGACAGGGTAAGAAGGTATGTGCATTCGATCGGCTTAAGGATAGACGATGAAAAGATGCTGCTTGAGGACGGAATATATTATACCGTTATACGGGCGGTTCACGGAAAAGAAAGCTACGATAAAGAGGCCGACTATCTTTTCGGAAAAATAAACATAGATAAAAAATGTCCGGTACTAAAGGACTTTTTGGATAAAACAATGAGAAAGAACGAAAACGTCATGGAAAGGCTTAAATCGGCCGGCACAGAGAATTCCAAGGTGCGTCTGGCCGAGCTTGAGCACTATGACGGTATATGCAGGGAGGTGTACGAATGTCTGTAAAATGCAGAGATATAATGTGGCTTATGGAGGACTTGGCGCCGACGTCTTACGCTGAGGAGTGGGATAACCCCGGACTTAATGTAGGAGATCCCGATGCGGAGATCTCCAAAATACTTATTGCGCTGGACGCGACCGAGGCGGTCATTGATGAGGCCGTTGAGAAGGGGGCGAATCTGATAATCACCCACCATCCGCTGCTGTTTAATGCCATAAAGAAAATAAATTATGACAAACCGGACGGCAGAAAAATTATGAAGCTCATAAAAAACAATATAGGTCAGTTTGCGGCGCATACAAATCTTGATATTGCCAAGGGCGGAACAAATGACCGCCTGGCGGATATAATAGGATTGAAGGACGTAAAACCGCTCATCGCCGGCCCGGATGAGGGCACGGGTATGGGAAGATACGGAGTTATCGACGAGGACATAACAATGGGTATGTTGGCCGTCAGGATAAAGGAGGCCCTTGACCTTGACGCTGTCAGGGTCACGGGAAATATGAGCAGAAAGGTCAAAAAGATCGGTCTCTGCACAGGCTCGGGAGCGGAGTTTATCAGTGAGGCGGCAAGGCTTAAATGCGACGTTTTCGTTACATCTGACGTGAAATATCCGGCGGCTATGGAGGCTCTTGAAAGTGGTATATCCGTCATAGACGCGACCCATTACGCTACGGAAAATATAATAGTGCCGGTACTGGCGGCTTATCTGAAAAAGAAATTGGAAAACAGAGGAATTGACGATGTTGAGGTGATCGAGTCAAGGGTCAACGGACAGACCTTTGCGCATATCTGAGAAGGGATTGATGCAGTTGATTGAAATTACTGTAATGAATGAAAGCATGAAGGCTGCCGAGGGTACCACCTATAGAGAGCTGTCAGAAGGCTTTAAGGATAGATTTAAGGGCCCGATAATGGCGGCGATGGTCGGAAATAAGATGAAAGAACTCACGTCGGCGGCTTCTGACGGAGAGAAGATAACATTTATAGACCCGTCGGATCCCGAGGGAATGAGCGTATATATGAGGACGGCCTGCATGATAATGCTTAAGGCCGTAAGTGATGTTCTTGGAAAGGAAACGGAAGTTGTTATTGAGAATTCAATAAAGAAAAATTTTTACTGCGAGATACACAAGGGAGAGACCGTAGTTGACAGTGAGCTTCTTGAGAAAATAAAGGCGAGAATGGATGAGATAATCGCGGCGGATATTCCTGTCATAAGGGAGAGGCTCCCGCATGACGAGGCCATAAGAAAGCTGACTGAGTGCGGAAGGTCGGATATGGTAAGGCTGTATCGCTACAGAAATGACACGATCATCAATCTCTACCATATTGATGATTATTATGACTATCTGTACGGATATATGGCGCCGTCAACGGGATATGTCTATATGTATGACCTTGTTCCATATGAAAGGGGTTTCCTTATAGTTGTGCCCTCCAGAAAGGATATAAGTGTTCTGCAAAAGGTGGAAAGGCTTGAAAAGATAACAGGTGTATTCATGGAACAGATGGATTGGAGCCGCCTCATGGAGGTAAAGAACGTCGCTGACCTGAACGATATTATTGTAAACGGCGAGTTTGGAGAGCTGGTCAGGATAAACGAGGCCCTGCATGAGAAGAAAATATCCTCCATTGCGGATATGATATACAGGCGTAAGGACGATGTAAAGCTTATTCTTATAGCCGGGCCTTCGTCCTCGGGGAAAACGTCGTTCGCCAACCGTCTTGGGGTACAGCTTAGGGTGCTTGGCATAAAGCCTCATGTGATCTCAATGGACGACTATTTCATAAACAGGGAGGACACTCCAGTTGATGAGTTTGGAAACCGTGACTATGAAAATATTAACTGTATAGACATAAAACAGTTCAATAAGGACATAAACGACCTTATATCCGGAAAGAGGATCGAGATACCAAGCTACAATTTTGTGACAGGAATGAGGGAATATAAGGGCAAATTTATCAAGCTCAAGGAAAATGAGATGATGATAATTGAGGGCATACATGGCCTCAATGACGAGCTTACTCCATCGATAAGAAAGGAAAACAAGTTTAAAATATTCATCAGCGCCATGACACAGCTCAACGTGGATAACCACAAATTTATATCAACGTCGGACAGCCGTCTGCTCAGACGAATGGTAAGGGACAATCTTTCCAGGGGCAATGACGCTGCGGCTACGATCTCCGCGTGGCCATATGTGGCAAGGGGCGAGGAAAGGAATATTTTCCCGTTCCAGGAAAACGCCGATGTTATGTTCAACTCAGCTACCATATATGAGATAGCCGTGCTCAAGCAGTATGCGGAGCCGCTGTTATATAAGATCGACGAGTCAATGCCGGAATATGTTACCGCAAAGAGACTTATTAAGTTTTTAGCCTATTTCCTCAGTGCGCCTGCGGACTCAATACCCAACAATTCTCTCATAAGGGAGTTTGTGGGAGGAAGCGTATTCCATGTATAAATCGCACTTGAACTAAAATAAAAACTATGATAAGATATTTTGGTGAGTAAGCCGAACAGTCGCGCCCGTTGGGTGAGGAAAGTCCGGGCTTCGCAGGGCAGGGTGCCGGTTAACGGCCGGCGGAGGCGACTCCAGGGATAGTGCAACAGAAATAAACCGCCCGTGTATACGGGTAAGGGTGGAAAGGCAAGGTAAGAGCTTACCGCTGTTTTGGCGACAAGACAGGCTCTGTAAACCCCACCTGAAGCAAGGCCCGAGTAAAACTATGGGATTGCCCGTCCCGTTTTGACGCGGCCGCATGATGACGCCGGCAACGGCGTACCAAGATAGATGACTGTTCAAGACAGAACCCGGCTTATAGACTTGCTCATTTGCGTATGTATACGCAAAGCCGAAATCCTAAGGGATTTTGGCTTTTTTAAATTGGACAATGATGTAAAATACAGGAGATTTGAAAGAAATGATTAAGGCGGGTGAGTTCAGATGGCATTAACTTTAGAGGAGCTTTGCGCCGGGGCGGAAAAGGATTACGGTATGTGCCTTATAGCCGGAGAAAAGGGACTTGACAATATGGTCCAGTGGGTACACTACATAGAAGGCGGGGACGTTCCGAGATTTCTGCACGGATATGAGCTGGTGTTCACAACGGGTATGGAGAACCATAATGCCGACTGGCTGGTGAAGTTCGCCAAAAGGCTCCATGAATACGGTGCCTGCGGTCTTGTTATAAATCTCGGTCCATATGTAAAGGACGTGCCGGAGCAGGTGATAGAATACTGCGAGTCCGTGAACCTTCCGCTTTATACTATACCCTGGGAAACAAGAATCGTAGATATAACATATGAGTTCTGCCACCATATCGTGACTGACGAGAAGATGAGCAGGGGACGGGCGGAAACATTCATGTACGCTATAAGCAATCCATCAAAGGAGGAGGATTATCGGGCGGAATTGGAGAAAAACGGCTTTGTGGATGGCGAGGAGTATGCCTTTGCGGCAGTAAGACTGCGGGTAGGGGATAAGGCCAGGAAGGAAAGTGTGGAGCGCACGGCCAGATACGGAGCTGTCAGGGCGCTGAACAAATATACGGCAAGGCACTCGGTATTTATCATGGATAAGCTTATGCTTATCATATGTCAGGGCATAGGACGAGATGACTTTGAGAGCGAGATGGAAAAGCTGTCGGAGATGCTGAGACTGGCGTTCCCGCAGGACAATATTTATTTGGGAGTATCGTCCTATGAGAATAAAAGCTCGCTGTTGGCAAGGGCCTATAAAAGGGCCGGCGGGGTAGTAAAGCTGGCGGAAAACAGCGGAAGGCCGTTTATGAAATATTCCGAGTCGGGAATGTTCAAGCTGCTTATGGCTGTTGAGGACAAAAACAGTCTGGCAGAGTATTACCGCGACTGCCTCGGTGTCCTGATAGACTATGACGAAAAAAACAATACCGATTATATGGCCACATTAAGGCTCTATTTGGAAAATGACTCAAGTATAGCTGAAGTAGCAAAGCAGACATTTGTACACAGGAATACGGTCAATTATAAAATCAAAAAAATAAAGGAAATATTGAAATGCGAGTTTAATCAGAGCGACAAGCTGAAGCTGATGCTGGCGTTTTCAATAGAAAAAATCATTTGAAAAGAGCAAAACCGTGTCTCTTTCGGACTGTGGACATGATTCAGGTAACGGCCGGTGTGGAAAACAGTTTTACGAGATCCGCACGGCCGATAAGAAAAAGCAAAGAGTCCTCATGGCATATGCCATGAGGACTCTTTGATCACATCTCTGTATACTTGTCAAAACCGTGTCCCTTATCTTATTCCTCCAACAGTCTTTTGGCTTTTTTGTATTTTTCCAATCGTTTATAATCCCTTTCGGAAGGTTCTTTGATACGGCTCATGTCCATATTGTCCGTTAGGTCGGCCAGCTTTACCGCTTTTGCTATTGGATTGGGCTTGAGACGTTTTACGTATTCCATATAGTCGTCATCGGGAGTTCTTGTCAGCAGTATGAGAGCTTCGATTATTTCCGCATCAAAGCCTTCTGCCGCCAGCTCGTCAACAGTTATATCCGTGTCCTCCAAAACGTCGTGCAGCACGGCGGTACACTGCACCCTTTCATCTCCGCCTGCGTTGAGCATCACCCTGAGCGGGTGGAAGATGTATGGCTTTCCGGATTTGTCAAGCTGACCGTCATGGGCCTTAGCGGCTGTTTCTATGGCTTTGTTAATAAGCATGTTATCACCTCGGGTCTTTTAGTATATAAATATATTAACATAGATTTGCGGAGAATATTATGGTTTTCGGAATTTATTGCAGAAAATCGGTGCTGACGGACAAGGGAGAGTCGGTCGAGAATCAGTTGGAAATGTGCAGAGACTACATTTCGGGGAAATTTGGTGAGGATAATGAGATAATAGTCTATGAGGACGAGGGCTATTCCGGGAAAAATACCGCCAGACCGATGTTTATCAGGCTGACGGAGGACATAAAGAGGAGAAGGCTGGATTATGTTGTTTGCTACAGGCTCGACAGAATGAGCAGAAGCGTCAGCGATTTCTCGGCGCTGGTGGAAATGATGAACCGCTGCAAAACCGAGCTTATCTGCATAAAGGAGGAATTCGACACGTCAAAGCCGATGGGAAAGGCGATGATGTACATAGCCAGCGTGTTTTCACAGCTCGAGAGGGAAACGATCGGGGAAAGGGTAAAGGACAATATGATGCTCCTTGCCAAGGACGGCAGATGGCTCGGCGGAAACACACCTCTTGGATATACTTCTGTCAGGGTGCCATATGAAGGCCCGGACGGCAGACGCAAATATTTGTGCCGCCTCAGGGCGACAAGCGAGCTTCAACTGCCCAAAAGGATATATGAAATGTATATTGAATATAAAAGCCTGTCAAAAACCGCGTCAGAGCTGAATAAAATGGGTTTTAGGACTAAAAACGGCGGACTCTTTACAGCATCGTCGGTAAGGGACATAATATCAAATCCCGTATACTGCAAAGCTGACGAGGACGCTTTTCAATATTTTAAGAGCATGGGAATAATAATCGGCGGAGAGCCGTCAGAATACGGTCTTATAGCCTACAATAAGGGAAATAAAACAAAGATGGTGGCGGCGGTGGGCGGACATATCCCTGCGGTAAACGGTCGAATATGGACAGAAGCGCAAAGGCTCATAAAAAGGGGCGAGGATACAGGCCTTATCAGAGGCGAGGCTTTGGCCTCCGGCGTTATTATCTGCGGAGCCTGCGGCGGCAGAATGTACGCCGTGAAAAGAAACGGTAACAGAGGCTTTGATTACATATGCGGAAACAAGAGAAAGCATAAAGGCTGCGCCGCTAAAAATCTGAACGGAATAAAAACCGATTTGGAAATAAAAAAGTGTCTCTCAAATACGGACGACATATTTGATATGAAAAAGGAGGTAAGAGAAAGTCTGAAAATCACGGGAGTGAACGGAGGCGTTGTTATAGAAAAAGCACAGCGGTAACAAAAGGGTAAAGTGTTTTATTTAAGAATTTTCTTAAGGCCGAAAATAAAAACAAAAAGTTCTCGTGGTATAAATACCAAGAGGACCTGTTGATCACACCTCTGTTTATACTCGTCAAGATTCTGATTTTGACGAAGGGTTGTGTTACAGAAACCGTTTATAAAAAGCAATGAATGCCCGCAAACATTCATTGCTTTTTAGATCTTTTATGACGCCGGACATTACAGCCTTGTCTACAGTCTGATGGCTGAAATTTATTTGTGTACCCGGTTGTATTTTTCGAGTCTATCCGGCGATTCGGAAACCATAGGGTCTTAAATCAAATGACAAACCCGCCGATCCCAAACGCTCCGGGGCCGGAGTGTGTGGAAATTACACAGCCTGTCTGTACCCATTTGACATCATTATATCCGAATTCGGCGGCTATTTTCTCTATGTCGCTCATAAGGCCGCTGTCAAGACCGGGTGAGAATATTAAGAAGAAGGACTCCTTCTCAAGCTTATGTTCCGTAAGGTATTCCCTGACAAGCTTTTTGCAGATCTTGGACATGGTTCCCCTGTATTTTTTAGTGCCGATAAGCTTGCCGTCAAGTATTTCTATAAGCGGCTTAAGGCTGAGCAGAGTTGCTGCAAGGTACGCCGAGTTGGACACCCTTCCGCCGGCTTTAAGATATTCAAGGTCGCCGGGGAAAAAGGCGAAGTGAAGCCGGTCCACCCAATAATTAGTTTCTTTTGTAAGATCCTCGATCGTGGCGTCCGGATTTTTTTCGATGTACTGAGCAAGCTTTACGACGACGGCGCCCTGGCCGCCGCTTACGCCCTTTGTGTCAAGGTGTGTGACAAAGTCCATTCCCTCGCTGCCTATGATAGAATTCTGATAGGTAGCGGTTGTAATGGCGGAATAGCAGAGATGAAGTATCCGCGCTTCGGGATATTCGCTGTGTATCCGCTCAAACATATCCTTGTATTCCTCGGGATTTGTGGCGCTTGTCATGGGCAGCTTTTTTGTCCTCTTATAGCTTTCAAAGACGTCCGTGACCGGAAAACCGCCGTCATTAAGGCTTTTTCCCTCCATTGAGACGTGCATGGGTACGATCTTTATATTATATTTGTCCGTGATTTCTTTAGTGAGATCGGCGCCGGTTTCGGCGACAATTATTGTTTTTGGCATTTTGAATTCACCTTTCAGTTTTTTTAATTTTGAATTCGGTTTTTAAAAAACTCAATACGTGGTTTATTATAATATATAATCAATACCACGTCAACGGTTTTTGAAAAACTTGACAAATGTTTTTAAATTGTTGACGTGAAAAATATACAGTGTTAAAATCAGGACATGGATGAACTTATTTTTAAAGAAAAAATGATAAACTCTATATCGGATTTCCGTCTGCCGCGCTATGACGAGATAGTCAATGTCGGACTATATTTGGAGCAGGTGGTAAAATATATTAATTTTTATCTCAGTCCGCTCGGCAAGGTTGAAATCACCGCGTCAATGGTAAGCAACTATGTTAAACAAAAGCTGGTCGATGCCCCTGTCAGGAAACAGTATTATACTGAGCATATCGCGAGACTTATATTCATTGCCATACTTAAGCTTGTCGTGTCCCTGGACGATATACGGCTCATGTTCAGCGTCCAGAAGACTGGCTATGATTTTAAGGCGGCTTATGATTATTTCTGCGCACAGTTTGAGAGTGTTATGAGGATCGCCTTCGGGACAGGCGATGAAGCGGAGATCGCCAAAGATGAGGACTCTGACGCCCACGCTTTGCTTAACACGGCGATAAATACCGTTGTGAACAAAATATATCTTGAAAAATATATTTCGGCTTTCAGGGAAATGACAGCACAGGCTTGAAACGGATCATGTTTACGGGACCTCAGGAAGCGGCTCGCCGACAGAATGGATCGGAGACGAGGGAGATTTGCCTGAAAAGCAGAAGGCATGATGACAACGGTGTTGACATAGGTAAAGACCTGTTTTATCATCAAACAGACCGAGGTCTGTATGGAGGCGGCAAGATGGCAAGGAACAAATATCCCGGGGAAACGGTCAAGCTGATTTTAGATACCGCGGAAAAATGTTCGTGGAAAAGGGATATGACGAGACGTCCCTACAGGACATAATAAACGCCGCAAAGCTGTCAAAGGGAGCCATTTATCACTACTTTGAGTCCAAGGAGCAGATATTTGTAAAGATATGCGAAAGGCTTGGGCAGGAGAACTCCGACAGGCTTGCCGTAATAAGGGACGACCGCGGCATGAACGGCGCTGAAAAAATCAGGGAGGTGTTCCGTTCCTCGCTTCTGTCAAACAGTCAGGCGGGAATGCTCAGTATTGTTCCTTATCTGATCGACGCGCCGAAATTTCTCGCAATGGAGATAAGGAGCATATATGAGGAGGCCGTTCCGTATTATATCGAGCCGATATTGAGAGAGGGTATAGCTGACGGCTCCATTAGGACCGATCACCCCAAGGAGCTGGCCGAGACGCTGGTCACACTTTCGGACATATGGCTCCACCCGCTGCTTAGGCCGACGACCGCCGATGAGGTGCGCTCCAGATTCGAAGTGTACAATAAGCTCACCGAGCCGTTTGGCTTTAAGCTTTTAGACGAGGAGCTTACTGAGGCCGTCGTAAATTTTGAGGGGATTCTGCAAAAGAAAGGATAACCGTCTGAAAAGGCGGTTTAATTCAGGGAATATACAAACCAACGGTCAGTTTTTAAAAAAAGGATATATATGAATAAGCTTTTTAAAAGGGATTTCACTATTGTTGTGACAGGTCAGATAATATCGCTGTTCTTAAACGCGGCGCTGAGGTTTAGCGTTCCTCTTTATCTGCCGAGGAAGACCGGCTCGTCGGCGTTATTCGGGGCAGGGATTTTATGGCCGTAAACATTTCCTGCCATGCAAATTAAAAAACCGCGCTTCCAAGACGTATAAAATTATTGTATGAACGTCTCAAAAACGCGGTTTTTGGTTAAACGGTTTTAGTTAAATATATTTTTTCAAATAGCCGTAGCCTTCCTTTTCGATGTCAGCGGCGGGCACAAACCTCAGCGCCGCGCTGTTTATGCTGTAGCGGTTTCCGCCGTTGGGACCGTCGGTATATACGTGGCCGAGAAAGGCTTTGCCCACACGGCTTAGTGCCTGTATAGTCAGGTCATCGTCGAATACGTCCGGAAATTCGGTCAGAGTATTGGGATCTATAGGCTTGGTGAAGCTGGCAAAGCCTGTTCCGGCATCAAATTTATCCCTGGAGCTGAACAGCGGCTCACCGGTAGTTATGTCAACATATATGCCGTCTTCGAATTTGTCCCAGTATTCGTTCTCATAGGGAGTTTCGGTCTTGTTTTCCTGAGTTACGGCAAATTGCAGCGGCGTAAGGCATTCTTTAAGCTCCTGTCTGGATTTTTTCGCGTAAAGCGATGGATCGACGACAGCGGCCTTTATTTTTCTGATCTTGGCAAAATTGATATGGCAATATCCTCTGGGATTGTTGTCAAGATATTTCTGGTGATAACCCTCGGCAGTAATGTACTTTGTCAGCGGCAGGCATTCCACAACGATTTTCTGGTCGTATTTTTTTTGCAGAGCGGCGAGGGATTTTTCTATTATCTCACGGTCGGCCTCATCGGTGTAATATATTCCCGTACGGTACTGGCTTCCGACATCAACCCCCTGACGGTTGACGCTTGTCGGGTCTATAGTGTAATAATATTCCTCCAAAAGCTCCGTGAGAGAAATAATATCAGCGTCATATATTATTTTTACAGTTTCGCAGTATCCTGTTTCCGTTTGGTGCAGGTCATTGTATTTTACGTCCTCGGTATGACCGTTGGCATAACCAACCTCGGTTTCAAGGACACCGTTTACCTCTGTATCCATGTATTTTTGCAGCCCCCAAAAGCAGCCACCGGCTAAATAGATCTCTTTTTTATTCATTATCAGCACCTCCAAAAATATTATAGCACTTTAACCGCTTTCTTAAAAGCTTGTATTGCAAACATATATGAAATAAGCTACAATTGTTTTAACTTAATTTTTCAGGGAGGAATTGCTGTGTACGAAAAAGTTTACTCAAATCCGGACGTCTATAAAATTTTTGTTCCGCTGCCGGATAATCCGCTTCAGAATCTTAACTGCTTTGTCATAAAGACCGGTAAACGAAATCTTATAATTGATACCGGCTTCAACCGCCCGGAATGCGAGAGAGCCATCAGAGAGGGATTAAATGAGCTTGAGATCGATATAAGCAATACCGACCTGTACCTTACTCATCTCCACAGCGACCATGTCGGACTCGCGGCCACAATAATGCCGAAGACATCTACGATATATATGGGCCGTGTGGACTACGATTATCTTATGACGTCAGTAACGGGCACCCACTGGGCGGACACCGAAAGGGCGTTTTTTTCACATGGCTTTCCGCAGGACAAGCTTATAGATCTGAGAACGAAAAATCCCGCCAAGGCTTATGAGGTGGCCGGCCCGTTTGATGCGGTAAGGCTGGAGGACGGCGATACATTTGCGGTAGGGGACTATGAGTTCAAATGTATTTACGTGCCGGGGCATACTCCGGGAAACACCTGTCTTTATTACGAGAAGGACGCGCTGATGTTCCTGGGCGATCATGTGCTTTTTGACATTACTCCCAATATTACGGCGTGGTACGGCGTAAAGGATTCCCTGAGCAGCTATATCGAGAGCCTTAAAAAAATCAGGCAGTACAAGATGGTTACAGCTCTGCCGGCCCACAGGAATACAAAGGGCATCAACGTATATAACAGGATAGACCAGCTTCTTGTCCACCACGAGGAAAGACTGAAGGACACCGAAAAGGTCGTAAAAATGATACCGAACTCAACGGCCTACGAGATAGCGGCCTATATGAAATGGTCAATGAGAGGCCGGAGCTGGGAGGAAT
Organism: uncultured Lachnospiraceae bacterium; assembly: GCA_964493235.1. Taxonomy (GTDB): domain Bacteria; phylum Bacillota; class Clostridia; order Lachnospirales; family Anaerotignaceae; genus Metalachnospira. The sequence goes on along the minus strand of CAZBNY010000008.1, from coordinate 8,851 downwards.
TCCCTGTCAGCCAGAGATGGTTCGCCGTAGGCGAGACAATAGCGCACCTTGACTATCTGATGGAGAGAGACCTGGTCAGATGCGACGTGGATTCCGAAGGGATACATAGGTATAAAATGAAATAAGTATAGTTTATTTATTACGATAAAGGAATCAAAAAATCAGCCGCTGACAAAGTCAGCGGCGTTTATTATGTAATGACGAGTCAAAATTGCAGGTTTACAATAGATACGTTACAACCGAAAAAATAAAAAGCAGAGATACCGCCTTTTGTATTTTAGTCACCACAACAAAAACAAACCGAAAGGAGTTCTCTGCTATGGCTAGTATAACACAAGACATGAGGTACTAATTAAATATGCTGAAAAACATGGTGTTTCTAAGGCTAACGCCTAAGTACAAGACGAATCGTCAGTATGCCTGTCGTTGGAAACACCGCTATGACGTAACCGTTGAACAGCCGTAGGGACTATAACAACTTCCCCATGAGTTCATTGGCTTGGAAATCTCCCAATCAGGTGCTTAAGGATTACTTGCTCTCGGTGCAACATATGTTTGACGAACCTACAGGGTTTTAATGTTTTATGTTATATTACTTTGAGCCTTCCGGTCCGCATAGACTTTATCTGTTGAACGCCGGCACATAAGATGCCTGATTAATTTAGCATTATACAGTTACCGCAGGAAACCGGAACACAAGGCCATAGTCGTACATTTTAATACAAAGGCAGTGGTCGATATAAGGCGTATGATCTGGCATACGGTCAAATTTACTATCATGACCGGCCGCATTACTCGGGGCTAATGATACAAGCCTATCATAAAGTTCTGTGTATCAAATGACGTTTCAAAAAAGCGGCTCATGTATATGTTATCGAAAATATAGATGGGATTGTAAGACGGAGGATAATTATAGCCTCCGTCTTTTATTATGTCGTATTTTAGCGTAAAAAATTTTGCCGCGCTATCCTTTTTCGACAGAAAATGCTGGCATAAATCTATATAATCCATCATAAACAACTGCGTAAGAGGGGAGAGGCCAATGGAAAGAAGCATTGCGGCAAGGGCCGCCGATACTATTAAAAAATCGACTATATCCAAAGAAACATATTCCGGAGGAATATTCGGCCTGATAGGCCTGCTATGCGGAGCGTTCTCGACGGCAGGTTCCTTTAATCCGGTCGGGATAGCCTGCCTGATGGCCTTTTTGGGCGAAGGACTGCAATTCTATTTTATTGTCCTGACCGTAATAGCCGGATTCATACTGGGCGGACAGGAAACCTTTGTAGCGGACTACGCCATTGCCGTACTGCTATGTACGCTCTACGGCTTTATACGTGACCGCTCGGCAAAGGGCGTTCCGGCATCGGAAAAGGCCGCTTCGGCCTTTATAATTTTTGTGATCTCGGGACTGATAAAGGGAATCATTGAGAGCGACATTCCTTACATACTGGCTGTCTACGCATTGGAGGGACTGGTTATTTTCAGCCTTGTGTACATATTCGATAAGGGGATCACAGCCGTGAAAACGGCGGCCGTCCAGCGGACAATGGACAGGAGCGGAGCCGTCGGACTTTCGGCGATAGCGGCATTTGCCATAACGGGGGCCGCGACGCTCTACAGGGGATTTTTGCCGCTGCACATAATACTTAGCTTTTACTTGATAATGCTATGCGGCTGGGTGTTCGGCACTGACACGGCGGCGTCGGCTGGGATAATGACAGGCTTTGCCCTGCTTTTGGGCGGAATAATAGATACGAAGATGTTCACTGTGATAGGCGTCGCTTCGGTAATAAGCGGAGCGTTCAGAGGCGGCGGAAGGATACTTACGGCCCTTGGCTGTATTTCGGCGGCGGTAATGCTTGCCTATTATTTCGGAATTCTGGAGCTCTCTTTTATACTCGGCGTGGCGGCTGCCTGTATAATGTTTGTTATAACAGCGGAAAGGGCGGCAAACAGCGTTTCGGTGACTGACGACGGAAATATCAGGGCCGTGGAGGAGCATTACTCCGGAATGAGAAACTACATAACTGGACGGCTGATGGACTGCCATAGGGGAATAGACGCCCTGTATAAAAGCCTTTCGCCGGAAAAGGCGACTAAGGAAAAGGCTAAAAAGGAAACTGACGAGCTTGTGGACAAGGTGGCGTGCATGGCCTGCGAAAGCTGCGCGATGAGCGACACCTGCTGGAACAATTCGTTTTACAATACATATCAAACTCTGCTTGCGCTTTTCTCGGCCTGTGAGAAAAAAGGTAAAGTGACCGCGGACGACCTGCCCTCCGTGTTCAGGGATTACTGCGTTAAGCAGGAGGAATTTGCGGAGGCAGTTAATGTGATATATAAGGCCCATCGGGAAAAGCTCATATGGAAAATGCGTTTGGGCGAAAGCAGGCAGATAGCCTGCGAACAGCTTTCAGCGGTGGCGGACATGATGAAGTCCCTTGCGGAGGAATTCCAAAGCAGAGTCGGATTTAAGGAAAATCTTGAAAAAATACTGCTGTATGAGCTGAAAAGAACAAGCGGAAATGTTGAGAGAGTTACCGTTGAGGAGGGAGAAAACGGACAATATGAGGTAGCGGTCTACAAGCGAGGCTGCGAGGGCAGGCAGAACTGCCGTGATAAGACCATTGAGACTGTGAGCGGAATACTTGGCAGAAAAATGAAAAGAAGCGAAAAGGAGTGCGAGCCGGACGCCAACGGAAGGTGCAGGCTTGTGCTGTGCGAGAAATGCGGCTTTAAGATATCCGCGGCGGCCGCGATGGCCATAAAGGACGACGAGAAGGTGTCGGGAGACTCATATTCCTTTATGGAGCTGCCAAAGGGCGGCTATATGATAGCGCTTTCGGACGGCATGGGAAGCGGAAGGGCCGCCGGTGAGGAAAGCCGGACCGTAATAGAGCTTTTGGAGCAGTTTGCCGAGTCCGGTTTCAAAAGGGAGCTGGCGCTGAAAATGATCAATTCGGTGCTTGTCATGGGCGCTGATGACGAGAGCTTCGCCACTCTGGATATGTGCTATATAGATATGTATTCCGGCTCGGCGGAATTCATAAAGACCGGAGCGGCGGCAACCTTTGTCATACGTGACGGAAAGGCTAAGGCGATACGGTCATCGTCGCTGCCCATAGGAATGCTTAAATATTTCGACATGGACAGGACGGAATACAAATTAAAGAAAAACGATATTATACTCATGCTGACGGACGGAGCCGCCGAGGTCATAGACAGGGACGGAATGAGCGGCGTTATTCTGACAGAGCTGATGAAAAACAACAAAATGAAGGATCCGAAGGACATAGCCGACTATGTGCTGGAGAGCCTGAAGGAGCGCAGCGGGTTCAGGATACAGGACGATATGACGGTGGTGGCGGCGAGAGTGTGGTAGAAAGAAAGCTGAAAACCGGCCTTAGGTTTATATAAGGCGCACGCACGAGGGGTGAAATGAATTCGCCCCTCATTTTTGTGCTGCCGGAGAATGTAATCTTATTGTAATACCATTAATTTGAAAATATGTTATAACAACTCTTGAATAGTTATTCTAACTATAAATACAGAAGGTGACAGACATGAAAAAACTCATCACGATACTTACAGCCGTTTTAATGTTTTCCACAACGGCCTACGCGGGCACAGAGCCGAGCGGCTATGGCTATAACATAGATATGGAAACAAATGAGTTCAGCTATAACGGGAAAACAGCGGAATATTATACCTTTGAGTGTAAGGGTATGAAATACGTTCCGCTGAGGGCGGTGTCCAACTTCCTAGGCAGGGAGGTAGGCTATGACGAGGCTACAGGCAGTGTAAATATATCTGACAGTGAAACGGCTGAGTATTTAAGCTCAAGTGTGTCAGATGAAAAATCCGGTACAGCGAAGGTTGTTTATACAGAGATAAACTACAACGGCATCGAATTGAAGGATATAAGCACTGATTTCACCTCAGAGGCGCAATATAGGCAAATAAAAACAGAGCCTATACTGAATTATGACGGCAGTATCTACGTGCCGCTAAAATGGCTGACCGAGGGTTTTGAGCTGTTAAGGGAGTATGACGGAAACAAAGTGAGAATAACCGAACTGTCCGACAGGCTGAAATTTATACCAAACGCTAAGATAGATTATGTAGGCTGCTCTGAGGAGCTTGACAACAGCGAGGGCATAATTGATGAGGAACTCATAGAGAAGGCTGTTTTAAGACAATGGAATCACTACAGCGAGCCGAACAAAATAAGCATTGAGGTCAAGACCGTATATTATGAGGGAAAGCCTTCCATAGCGGTAGAGGTATCAATACTGAATGGTTACTCGTATCTTCAGGGAGGAGCCTATGAAGTCCTTCAATAAATATCATTGTTTTCAATACTAATGATTGACAAAACCGATAATTATATGTATTATCAATAGCGGTGCTTTTGCGCCGCTTTCTTTTGCGTCTGGGAAACGTAAAATTAAAGGGGCATAGTTTATTCAGAAGGAGAGGATTTTGTGAAAGAGAGAGAAACCTTCGGCTCTCGTTTGGGATTTTTACTTATATCCGCGGGATGCGCGATCGGACTTGGAAACGTATGGAGATTCCCGTACATAGTTGGGCAGTACGGAGGCGCGGCGTTCGTGCTTGTGTATCTGTTCTTCCTTATCATAATGGGACTGCCGATAATGGCAATGGAATTCGCGGTCGGACGAGCCAGCAGGAAAAGCGTTATCTGCTCGTTTAACGATCTGGAACCTGAGGGTACTAAATGGCATATTTACGGGTGGTTCGGAATGATCGGCAACTATATGCTGATGATGTTTTACACTACTGTCGCGGGCTGGCTGATAATATACTTCATCAGAATGGCAAAGGGAGACTTTGTCGGACTTAACTCGGCACAGGTGTCGGAACAGTTTAGCGCGCTGACGGCCAACGTCGGCCTTCAGACCGTGTTTATGGCATTGGTCGTACTGCTCGGAATGGCTGTATGTATCAGGGGACTTAAGAACGGAGTGGAGAAGGTCAACAAATTTATGATGGTCTGCCTTCTGGCGATACTTGTGGTGCTTGCCTTCCGTTCGGTCACTCTGCCGGGTGCCGAGGAAGGTCTTGAGTTCTATCTTAAGCCTGATTTCAATAACTTTATGTACAATTCCGAGGGTGAATTTATTCTCGGCGAGGCGATTTTCGCCGCTATGGGACAGGCGTTCTTTACGCTGAGTCTCGGCATAGGCTCCATAGCGATCTTCGGCAGCTATATCGGCAAGGAGCGCCGACTGATGGGAGAGGCCGTTAACGTAACGGTGCTGGATACCTTTGTGGCGTTTGTCGCCGGACTTATTATTTTTCCAGCGGCCTTTGCCTTTGACATTCAGCCCGACGCCGGCCCGAACCTCATATTCATAACACTGCCAAACGTATTCAACGCCATGCCGGGCGGAAGGCTTTGGGGAGCGATGTTCTTTATATTCATGTCCTTTGCCGCCATGTCAACGGTCACGGCGGTTTTCGAGAACATAATATCCTGCTGTATGGACAAATGGGAATGGAGCAGGAAAAAAGCCGTCAGAATAAACCTCGTGCTGATATTCATACTCAGTATGCCCTGTCTCTTGGGCTTTAACGTGCTTTCGGGAGTAAGCATACTCGGCAGCGACATAATGGGGTTTGAGGACTTTATTCTGAGCAACAACCTTCTTCCGCTGGGAAGTCTTGTATATCTGCTGTTCTGCGTATCTGACAAAGGCTGGGGATTTAAGAATTTCCTTGAGGAGGCCGATTCGGGCAAGGGAATGAAGTTTCCGTCAAAACTGTACTTTTATTTCAAGTGGATACTTCCGCTTATCGTTTTATTCATATTTGCCGTAGGCTACAACCAGAAATTCGGCTGGTTCTGATAATAAAGACGTAAGACGTATCGAAAGGTACGTCTTTTATTGTTGCGTTATATCAGAAAAACATTTATAATTTTCCTATATATTCAGGAGGACGCCATGTACAGTAAAGCCGTAGGAACGATAAAAAAATATAATATGCTCCAAAGGGGAGATAAAATAGTCGCCGGTCTTAGCGGAGGCGCGGATTCCTGCGCCCTTATACATTTGCTCGCCGGACTGAGGGACGAGCTGGGCATAGAGGTCACGGCTGTCCATATCAATCATGGCATAAGGGGAGCGGAGGCCGACGGCGATGAGGACTTCGCAAGGGAATTCTGTCAAAAACTCGGGGTGGCCTTTATCGCCTATCACTGCGATGTGCCTGCCGAGGCAAGAAAACGTGGCCTTGGAGAGGAAGAAACGGGCAGGCTTATCAGATATGAGAAGTTTAGGGAAACGGCTGAAAGGGTCGGGGCGAACAAGATCGCTGTTGCCCATAACCTAAACGACAGGGCTGAGACCTTTTTGATGAACCTGTGCAGAGGGTCGGGAATGAAGGGCCTTTCGGGAATACCGGCTGTCAGCGGGGACATAATCAGGCCGCTTATTGAATGCTCAAGGGAGTCGATAGAAATGTACTGTGCCGAAAATTCCATTGATTTCAGGACAGACAGTACAAATCTGAAGAATGATTACACAAGAAATAAAATACGGAATATACTTATCCCCTGGCTTAGGGAAAACATAAATCCGTCCGCGGACATGAATATATCGGCGGCGTCGGAGCTTTTGCGCGAGGAGGAAGGTTTTCTGGAGGGCATGGCTAATGAGGTGCTTGAAAAGGCGGTAATAGAGAGGAAAACGGACTTTACGGCTCTCGACTGCGAAACGCTTCTTTCGGAAGATCCGGTAATTATAAGGCGTGTGCTGCGAGCGGCACTGAGAAAGATGCGGCCTGACCTGAAGGATCTCGCGAAGGTGCATATAGAAAGCGCGGAAAATATACTTTCGGGCAAGACCGGCAGAAAAATAAGCCTTCCCGACGGGATAACGGTGTCAAAAAGCTACGGCAGGCTGGAAATATCGAGGGGAAGGGCGGAAAAGGCCAATTTTTGTTACGAAATAAAAATAGGTGAAAAATATTTCATAAAAGAAATCGGAAAATTTATTTTTTTATCGTTAAAACCTGAAAAAATTTCAGGAAAATATGTAAATATATGTACGAAAAAGCTGGATTATGATAAAATCAAAGGAAAGATAACACTTCGCACAAGACAGGCCGGAGATCATATAAGCATAAGAGACGGCAGGAAAAAGCTTAAGGACTTTTTCATAGATGAGAAGATCCCCGCTGATAAAAGGGACGCCTTTCCGCTTTTGGCCTGCGGGAACAGCGTTATCGTCGCGGGGGACAGGCTTGGGCAGGAGTATTATATTGGAGCTGCAACTAAAAACATACTTTATATTTATATATGGGAGGCTACTGAAAATGGCTGAAAGAGTAGAGGTACTCATTCCAAAGGAAAAGGTTTTAAAAAGAGTTGACGAGCTGGCGGAGCAGATCATGAAGGACTATGAGGGACAGGAGCTTTACATGGTCTGCGTGCTTAAGGGCGGCATTTTCTTCATGGTCGATCTCGCGAGAAAGATCAAGGGCGATGTGCTGTTCGACTTCATGGTAGTGTCCAGCTACGGCTCGGGAACAACAAGCTCGGGACATATCAAAATCAAGAAGGACCTTGACGGCAATATTGAGGGCAAAAACGTGCTTATTGTCGAGGACATAATCGACTCGGGCAACACGCTTTGCCAGCTTAGGAAGTTCCTGCTCGGCAGAAACCCCGCCAGCCTTAAGATCTGTACGATACTTGATAAGCCCAGCCGCAGAGAGGTCGAGGTGCCGGTTGATTACATAGGCTTTGAGATACCGGACGAGTTTGTGATCGGATACGGACTGGATTATGACCAGAAGTACAGAAACCTGGACTATATCGGCGTTTTACGCTTTGATGATTAACTTTTCGAAAGATTTGACGCTTTTATAAAGAAAAGTCTTGAAGAATATTGAAAGAGGGAGCTTTTCAGGTTCCCTCTTTTGATTTTTGACCGAGCCTTTAATAGCGTACGTCTCTGTGTATTATTTCGGCCCCGTCATAGATATAAACGGCGCAGCAGTCGATTACTTCGACTTTGATTTTTCTGCCATACTCGCCGCTGACTGTGAATATTATTTCTACGCGGCCGTCATATGTTTCGGTTATGCTTTCCGCTGTAGGGCTGTCGTTGTCGGGAAAAATGCCGTATCGCTTAGAGAGTTTGAGGATCTCCTTTTCAAGCTCCGAGGTATCGCCTGATTTCAGATCCACGGTTCTTTGCCGAAGTAATAATCCGACTTGCCGTTTGAAAATTCGTAATCCGGCAGGATATAATGGAGCGCTCCGTTTTCAAAATCACTGTAATATCGCAGTTCTTCAGAAACATACTTCAACAGCCCGGCTCCGTCCAAGGGAGGCATAAGTCTGTCATTTATTATTTCTGTGGGAGCGGATAATACACATACGTTTCCGTTTGCCGAGATCATTTCATTGACGCTGGCAGTTATATAATAGCCGTAAAACGAGTTTATAACGGCAGTTTTTGTGTCATCGTTCCAAGCGATTGCTTTTGCGGACTTGCCGGCAGCATCACTCAGGCTTATGTAGATTACGCCGTCCTTTTCAATGACAGGGGCTATCGTCTCTACCCTCTCAAAATTTTTGCAGAACTCAATTTCCCTTTCCCAAGACGTGAGTGCCAAAGCCGGAGCCATTCCTAAAATAAATTTTTTCATTAAAAATATTACGATCCACGTTATCATTTATTCCCTCAACTCTACCTTTATCTGTGTATTGCCATCCAACATAATCATCCACTGAAGGTTTTTTAACATCATATTCTGCTACCCAAAGTGGGTAATTATCAAATAAAATCTTATCAAAAACCTCACGAGCATTATATGC
>CAZBNY010000007.1:0-25467 GCA_964493235.1 uncultured Lachnospiraceae bacterium | reverse complement strand
ATAAGTATCCTCATCTATTGTGATATTCTTGTCATAATCAAATGTAACATTTATTTCAAGCTTTAAATCGTCTTCGCCTGTTTTCGCTATATAAGTTCGTGTACCTTTTTCACTTGTATTAAGACTTGAATTTATACTCTTATACTCATTATACCAATTCATTACATAATACGAATAATATACGGTTTCCTGCTCATCGTCGCCATTTTCGCTGCCACCGTTTTCAGTTACCTCATTATTGCCGCTGTCATCATCCTCAGCAAACGCCACCGTCGGCACAGCGGTAAACATCATCAGGCAGGCAACCGCGGCCGTTAAAAATCTTTTGGAATATTTCATCTTAATACCATCCTTTCAATTTAAAATTGCTGATTTGTTAGTTAGCTTTTCCTAACTAACAACCATAAAATAAACTGTACCTTCAGCGTTTTTGTACAGTTAATGTTAGTTATTCCTAACTAACAGATATTTAAAAAAGCGTTTCTCCTTTCACGCCTCCTCTCAACTCATATTTATGCTTACATGAGTATATTCTATTTTACCCCCCCCTCGCCAAAAATCAAGCTCTAACATAGAATTTTCCAAAAATCTCTGTTTTCAATAACAGCTTGTACATTCCTTGCCATATAATTACTGCAAAAGTACCATATATTACTTTCTTGCATAACAAAAACAGCAATGGAATCAAATCCCATTGCTGTCTGCTCTGTTAATATTTTACTAAGCCATCAAGCCTTAAATTTCTTGACCTCTTCTGTGATTATAGGAACGATCTCAAGAAGGTTTCCTACGATACCTATATTGGCGATGTCGAAGATAGCCGCGTCCTCGTCCTTGTTGATAGCTACGATATAGTCAGCGCCTGTGATACCGGCAACGTGCTGTGTAGCGCCCGAGATACCGCAAGCGAAGTAAAGCTTGGGAGCAACGCTCTTACCTGACTGGCCGATCTGATATGCTCTTGAGATCCAGCCTGCCTCGATGGGTGCCCTTGTAGCTCCGATAACGCCGCCGAGAGCGTCGGCAAGCTCCTTAAGGATAGCGAAGTTCTCAGCGCTTCCTACGCCGCGTCCGCCGGAAACGATAATGTCAGCCTCCTCAAGGTTAACTGTCTCGGAGATTTCCTTGACCATGTCAGCTACCTTTGTTTTTATCGCGTCGGCAGGGCACTCAATAGCCTCTGTAATAATTTCTCCCGTCTTTGCCTCATCGGACTCAGCCTTCTTAAAAGCGCCTGAGCGAAGGAGAGCGAACTCTATCTCGCTTTCGCATACGTCGTCGTTAAGAACGCCGCCTGCGTATACGGGACTTGTATAAACGATCTTATCGTCGGCAACGGAAACCGCCGTTACGTTTGTAACAACGCCTGAGCCGAATTTAGCCGCGGCCTTGGGAGCAAGGTCCTTACCGTCTGCTGTAGCACCTACGAAAACAGCCTTGGGAGCGTATTTTTTCACAAGCTCAACAAGAGCGTTAGCGTAAACGTCTGTGTTATATACCTCATACTGAGCGCCATCTACTACTACGGCCTTGTCAGCGCCGAATGCGATTGCCTGTTTAGCAGCCCCAGCAACGTCCTTTCCGATAACAGCGGCAATGACTTCTCCGCCGTCGGCGGCTGTCTTTGCGGCTGAAAGGATCTCAAGACCCACGTTTTTAGCTTTTCCTTCGGCAGCCTCAACATATACTAATATATTCTTCATCTTAAAAGTTCCTCCTCCCGATTATAATACTTTAGCGTCTACAAGCATAGCGAATGCCTTAAGAGCTGATTCCTCATTAGTTTCCTCTTTGATTTTTACGCCGGCTGTCTTTTTTGCAGGCGCATAAACCTTGATCGTCTTAACTGAAGGAGCAGCGCTTGCGCCGGCAGCGACAACAGGGATCTCTTTCTTTCTCGCGGCCATTTTGCTCTTCATTGTAGGGTATCTGGGTTCATAATCGGGTTTGATGATACCAAGAACACAGGGAACGCCGATCTCAATGATGTTGTAGCCCTCCTCTGTCTCTTTCTTTACGGCAAGTCCATCGTCCTTAGGCTCGTAGCCGATAACGTCAACGACCTCACCATAGCCAAGCTTTTCAGAAACGATCTGGCTTACGATACCGCAGGCATAGTCTGTCGACTCCTTGCCGCAGCAAATGATGTCGAACTTCTTGCCTCTTGTCTCCTCAAGCTTCGCGACAGCGGCAGCTATGACCTCTGCGGTTGCGAGAGCGTCGGCGCCCTCGATAACATCACTGATGATATAAGCCTCGTCAGCGCCTACCGCAAGGCAGTTTTTCATAGTGTCTTTTACGTTGTCTCCGCCAATGGACATAACTGTAACTGTTCCGCCGTTAGCCTCTTTGTATCTGGCAGCCATCTCAAGGGCATAGCCGTCAAACGGATTGATAACAGGAGCGATTTTTTCGATGTCAGGCACACCTGAAGCGTTTAATTTAACTTCTACGTCTGCATCGGGAACCTGTTTTACACAAACTAAAATTTCCATTTAGAATTTCCTCCTTAGAAAAAAATTATATATCTCCAAGCGGAGACATCTTTAAGGAGACTTTATCAAAGTTTCCTTCATTTGTCAATATACGACTGTAGGCGCATACACAAGTATGCGTCTACAGTAAAATAACTAAAATTGTTTAATCACGCCGCAGGTCTGTTTTATCAGAACTTGCCGAGAAGATGATTTGCTACAACGACTCTCTGTATCTCGTTTGAGCCTTCAAAGATCTGGAATATCTTGGCGTCTCTCAAAAGCTTCTCAACGGGGTACTCTCTTGAGTAGCCGTATCCGCCGAATAACTGGATACCCTCAACAGCGACCTCAACAGCTATATCGCCTGCGTAGCATTTAGCCATAGCGGCCTCTTTGCCATAGGGCATTCCAAGCTCATAAAGTCTATGGGCGTGCGCTACGAGCTGACGAGCGGCCTCGATCTTGATAGCCATGTCGGCCATCTTGAACTGAAGACCCTGATTCTTAGCTACTGGTCTGCCAAACTGGCATCTTGTCTTTGTATAAGCGATACCCTCGTCAAGGGCTCTCTGGGCGATACCTACACCAAGTCCGCCGACGAACATTCTGGCAAGGTCAAGTGTTTTCATGGCTGTCGCGAATCCTGTGCCTTCGGCACCGAGGATCTGGTCAGCGGGGATCCTGCAGTCCTCAAGAACGATGTCAGATGTGATAGATGTTCTGATACCCATTTTGTTCTCATGGTTTGTTGTGCTTAATCCGGGCGTACCCTTATAGATTAAGAAAGCGCTCATGCCCTTAAGTCCCTTTGACTTGTCCGTAAGAGCTGTAACGATATAGAAATCTGCAACGGGAGCGTTTGTGATGAAGCATTTTCTTCCGTTAAGGACATACTCGTCGCCGTCTCTTACTGCCGCTGTCTTGCCGGAACCGGGGTCCGAGCCTGCGTTGGGCTCTGTAAGACCGAAGGCGCCGAGGCCGCCCTCCATAACTATGTCGCAGCATTTCTGTTTCTGCTCTTCTGTTCCGGCGATGAGAACGGGTTTAAGAGCAAGGTTGCTTGCCGCCATTGTTACGGCAAATCCCGCGTCCGCCCATGCCATTTCCTCATACATGGCAAGCACTGTTTCTCCGGGAATTCCGAGTCCGCCGTATTCTTCGGGGACCTCAAGCATCTGATAGCCGAGCTCAATAGCCTTGTCATATATTTCCTTGGGCCATTCGCCTGATACGTCGTATTCCTTGCACTGTTCCTTAACTTCTTTTTCACAGAAATTCTTTACGTCAGCAACCAATGCGCGTCCGTCATCATCTAATATATAAGCCATTCTAATTTCCTCCCCATATTTGTAGTTAATTTATGTCTGTCCTTATTGTTATTCTATATGTTAAGATCAGTCACATTTTTCGCAGACCTTGCCGGGATTTAAGATATTGTTAGGGTCGAATACCTTCTTGATACCCTGCATGAGCTCCATTTTCTTTTCTCCGACTGCCTTCTCAAGGAATTTAACCTTGCTGTGGCCGATACCGTGCTCACCGGAAATTTCTCCGCCCATCGCGATAGCCTTATCATACATTTCGTCCATAACCTGATCTGATTTCTCTGCGAATTCCTCAAGTGACATATCGCCTTCCTTGCAAGCGTAGATATGAAGGTTTCCGTCACCGGCATGACCGAATCCTCTGATTGCGATATGGTATTTCTCCTGAAGTGTGAGCGCCCAGTTGAAGTACTCGGCGATCTTGTCTCTGGGAACTACTACGTCGCACTCGTCAAGCTCGTCCGTAGCTGCCTGAATGGCCTCAAGGAACTGGCTCCTTGCTGCCCAGGCGTCTCTGATCTTGTCAGGTGTGTCGGCTACAAATACGTCAAGAGCGCCGTACTCAAATACAACCTCGCTGGTCTGCTCACAGATCTCATCGAGCTGGTCTCTGTTATTGCCGTCAAACGTAACAAGGAGGTAAGCGCCTGCCTCTACGCCGTCAACTACCTTGGGGAAGTTCTCTTTTTCAAGATACTTCTCGCTCATCTCAACGATGTCTCTGCCCATGAACTCAAGAGCTTGGGGCTGGAGCTTGTTAAGGAAGAACTGAGGTACGCAGTCGATAGCTGTCGCGAGATCCTCGAAAGGAATGATCAGGCTTACTGTTTCCTTGGGTTTAGGAATAAGCTTAAGTGTAAGCTCTGTGATTATACCGAGTGTTCCCTCTGAGCCGCACATAAGCTGTACAAAGCTGTAACCAGAGCTTGTCTTGGGAACCTTTGAGCCGAAGTTAACAATTTCGCCTGTAGGAAGAACTACCTGCATAGCGCGTACATAGTCTCTTGTACAGCCGTATTTAACAGCTCTCATACCGCCGGCGTTTGTCGATACGTTTCCGCCGAGTGTAGCGAATTTCTCACCGGGATCGGGCGGATAAAGAAGGCCCTGTTTTTCAGCGTCCTGAGCAAGGTCGTTAAGAAGTACGCCAGGCTCAACTGTAACTGTAAGGTTTCCGAGGTCATAGCTCTTAATGTGGTTCATTCTTACTGTGGATATCATAATTCCGCCCCATTTAGCAACGGCTCCGCCGGCAAGGCCTGTGCCTGCTCCTCTGGGAATGATTGGAACATTTTTCTCGTTAGCGAGTTTTATAATTGCCGAAACCTCCTCAGCCGAAACAACCTCAACTACCGCATCGGGCAGCTTCTGTCCGTAAAATCTCATTTCGTCATGAGCGTAGTCCTCATTGATCTCCTCGCCCGCGAAAGCTCTGCCCGGCGCGATCGCTTTGAGCTGCTCAATGATTTCAGGTGTGACCTTGTTAAATTCAAATTTCATCTTGTCTCCTCCTTCATAAATGAATGAAATAAAATACAGCCTGTTTGCTTAAGTTTTACTGTCAAAAGGTTTTTTATGATACAGACAGCCCATTTCCACTATTTTGTTTGTTAATAAACTATCGGTATGGTGGTCTAACCAGACATGTTAAAAAAATTTTTCTTACGGAATTAATTTAAGCTTTGAACATATTCCAGATGCTCAGACATTCTGTCAACAGCCGCAACGCTGTCGCCGTTAAGCACGGCCTCGTAGATTCTCTTGTGCTGTTCGTAGATGATAAGGCTTGAATCCTTTTCCTTGACCGCAGCCATTCTGTTATAGCTTACCGTTTTTTCAAGTATATACTCGACCAGATTCTGGGCGACCATAAGAAGCCTGTTGCCGGTCAGCTCAAATATTTTCCTATGGAACAATATATCCAGCCTGACGCTTTCCTTACAGTCTCCTCCGGCCTTCTCCATCGCGTCAAGTATACATTTAAGTTCTGAGAAAAACTCCTTACTTTCCTTTTTCAGCGCCAAGCGCCTGATAGAGCCTTCCTCGAGTATCTTTCTGAATTCCAGCAGATCCCTCTCGGTATCCTTGTTTGAAAGAATGACCGGCCACACCATCGAAAGGAACGGTTCAACATTGAAGTCCGACACTACCGAGCCCTCACCCGGACGTATCTCGATGATGCCCATGATCTCCATTACCTTAAGCGCTTCTCTTACGGAAGTCCTGCTGACCTCAAGCATTTCAGCCAGACTTCTCTCCGGCGGGAGCTTATCTCCCTTTTTAAGGCTTCCGTCATGGATAAGATCCACTATCTGTTCAACGATGTTTTTGTAAATTTTCTGGGTTTGGATAGTTTTGAGTTCCATGACAACTCCTTTCTTTCCGCCCGAAAAATTTTCTGCTACACGCCGTGATATGGACTTGCTTTGTTACACTTTGTTACTAGTAAAGGGTACTAAAAAAACTTTCAAGTGTCAACTGTGAATTTTGCTGTATTTACAGCTGACAATTTATAAAAATTGGCTAACCACTGTAAAAAAATATTGTCCGGACATTAATTTTACTTTGGCGGGCAAACTTTTAATGATATAGCCGAGGTAAAAACGCCAAATTTTTAGGCACTATTTCCAAAGAAATTCTCACCAATAGGGATAAGAAAAAATACTTAAAAAATGTGCAGATTGTTAAACAAATAATTATCAAAGTATGTTATAAACCGACGTTAAAATATTTCATCGCATATTAAAA
This sequence comes from uncultured Lachnospiraceae bacterium, assembly GCA_964493235.1. Taxonomy (GTDB): domain Bacteria; phylum Bacillota; class Clostridia; order Lachnospirales; family Anaerotignaceae; genus Metalachnospira. Next base: position 18,917 of record CAZBNY010000007.1, on the reverse strand, counting down.
TTAGTTTGCCTGCTGTAATAGACCGAGATTATTTACTCACTTATTTCATACCTGCCCGCGGCATACTCTATTAACATACAAAGCACACTGTTTCTGCTCATGCTGCATTTCTCATCGATTGCTTAAACCCTATCCATCACCTCTTCTTCAATTCCGGCTGATGTATTATTTACTGTCCTTGATCGGTTTAACAGTCAGGTGTTCCCCGTCACATCTCCGCTCCCTATCTATTATCATATTGTGTATATATCCACAATATATAATTTTACAAATATTATAAGACTGTACTTGGAGTTGATACATAAACGGCTGTCTCGGACGTTCAAAAAAGCCGCAAAAAAAGGAGCGCCTGAAAAGGAAAACATAGAAATAATTAAAAGTCCTAAACAGCACGGATCGCAGGGCAAAAACACAGGCGTGCCGATTTGGCACAGCAAGGCTTTTTAACACAGCAGCCGCCATTTAGGACTTATCTCTCTACTTCTTATTTTTATAGTTCTGTTTTCTTATTTTATCCTTAGCCTTCTTTTCGGCCTCTTTCTCGGCTATTTTCCCGCTCATGTCCCTGATGTCCTCCGGCAGCTCCAGAGTTATCCTGCCTATCTTTCCGCCTCGGAACTCGTCAAGGATTATCTTTGCCGCCCTGCCGCAGTCGGCCTCGCCGCCCTTTTTGACAAAGCCCCTTGCCAGCGCTATCTTTTCCAAAATGTCGTGAGGCTCCTCGATCGTATCAAACTCAGCCTTATATCGGTTCCTTACGCTGTCGGCGTCAATGGACATCATCAGGTTGATGAACTCGGCGCAGAGTGTCTCGGTATCGAGAATATCGTCGTTTATCGATCCTATCATAGCCAGCTTCAGGCCGACCTCCTCGTCCTCAAACTTAGGCCAGAGTATTCCAGGGGTATCCAAAAGCTCAAAGTCCTTTTTCAGCCTTATCCACTGTTTCCCCTTTGTCACACCCGGCTTATCTCCCGTTTTTGCCGTAGTTTTTCCGACGCTTTTATTTATAAAGGTAGATTTTCCTACATTCGGTATGCCAACAATCATGGCCCTTATTGGGACAAACAGCCTTCCTCTGGCCTTTTCGCGCTCTATTTTGTCTTTCATCAGCTCTCTTGCCGCCTCCGAGACCCTATTGACTCCCGTTCCCTTAACGGCGTCCGCCGATATGACCGTAAATCCTTTGCTTTCAAAATACTTTTTCCATATTTCGGTTTTCTCCGGATCAGCCAGATCGCTTTTATTCATCACGATTATCCTGCGTTTGTTTTTAGCCAGTCCGTCAATATCGGGGTTTTTGCTGCTGTATGGAACACGAGCGTCAAGCAGCTCTATGACAACGTCAACAAGCGAGAGGTTTTCCTCCATCATTCGCCTTGTTTTTGTCATATGCCCCGGATACCACTGTATGTTCATAACGCACCTCTTACTTAGTTTTGTTAACTATCTTAAAGCGGACCTTGCCTACTATCTCGTCTCTTGTGAACAGTCCGATATAGCTGTCCCTGCTGTCGGCGCTGACATTCCTGTTGTCGCCCATGACAAAGTATTCATCTTCATCGAGTATGATCGGGTAGTCCCAATCTCCTCCCGAAGTCATATCCTCGTTTATATAATACTCGTCCAAAACCTGACCGTTAACTTCAGTTTTGTAGCATTCGTCCTCATCGTCATAAAAAATATTTATTTCATCGCCGGGACAGCCGATGATCCTCTTTATAAAGTTCTCATCAGCCGCTCCGCCGTCGTATTCGCAAATAACAATATCGTTTTTCTCAGGCTCGGAAATCTTATAGCTTAAAATATCTGTGAACACATACTCACCGTGGACATAGTTGGGCACCATTGACGAGCCCTTCACCGCCGTTATCCTGAATCCGAAATTCCTGATGGCAAATACCGCCGCCACACCTATTATTATGACTATAAGCCATTCCTTCAATTCCTTTGCCGCACTTTTTTTCTCTGACATAACCGGCCTCCGTATTTGAAAACAGCGCACGGGATCTCCGTGCGCTGTGAAATGCTGATTATCAGCGGATTGCATCTTTGACTTTTGCCGCCTTACCTACTCTGTCTCTTAAGTAGTATAATTTAGCGCGTCTTACAATACCCTTCTTGACAAGCTCGATGTGGTCAATTCTGGGTGAATGTAAAGGCCATGTTTTCTCAACGCCTACGCCTGACGCAATTCTTCTTACTGTGAAGTTTTCTCTTACGCCGCCGTTCTGTCTTTTGATAACGATGCCTTCAAACATCTGGATTCTTTCCTTAGAACCCTCTACTACTTTAGCGTATACACGAATCGTATCGCCAACGTTAAACTGAGGAATATCGCTCTTAAGCTGTTCAGCTTCGATCTGTTTAATTATATCGTTCATTAGTCTTCCTCCTTTCTTCCAACGGCGTTCATCAATACTCTTAGCGGGGCAATTCTGAGCGGGATCCCGACATAATCCGTTCCTGCCCTCCGTACCAGCGGAGCACCGGTAATAACATGACTTATGGGCACACCTGCCCCACAGTCGAACGAGAATATTTTAACATAATCTCCGTGTTAATGCAAGGCCTATTTTTAAAAATTTTCGTATAACACATCTGTATAGCCTAAGACCGCATACAAGTCCGTCACCGCTTTTTGCCTAGGAAAAAACAACAGGCTTTGATGAACCCGCTGAATCCTTATTTTGAAAAAGGGCACCTGAAAAGCCGGTGCCCTTCACTCCCGCCGTCCGCGGGAGCCTTTATTCTATTTCGTTTACAAGCTTAGCTATATAGTCTACGCAGCTCTCAATTCCGATCTTGCTGCTGTCAAGGGACAGATTGTAGTTCTGGACCACGCCCCATTCCCTTCCTGTACGTCGCTTGTAATAAACACGTCTTTTTTTGTCCTTATCCTCAAGACGCTTTTCGGGACTTTTATCGCTTTCTCCATAGAGTCTTACTATACGGTCGGCTCTGGAGGCCATTTTCGCATGGATAAATACATTCAGGCAGTCCTCCCTGTCCCTGAGAATATAGTCAGCGCATCGTCCAACTATGACACAGTTTCCCTTGTCGGCGATCTCATTGATCACCTTGCTCTGGACCGCCCAAAGGAAGTCGTCGATAGAAAGTCCGTCCATTACTCCGGGCACGCCGTTTCTCGACGAGAAAATATACGAAAGAATATTTTTTGTAGGAGCATATTCGCCGTTTTCTGCGATGAAATCCTCATTAAGACCGGTTTCGATGGATACCTGCTTTATGATCTCCTTATCATAGTAGGCCCAGCCCAGTCTGTCGGCAAGCTCCTTTCCGACTGTTCTTCCGCCGCTTCCGAATTCACGGCTGATCGTTACAACATTAGTTTTCATTTATGCCGCCTCCTTCGCTTTATTATCCGAAAGTGTTTTGTATGTAAAGCGTATTACCAAAACAGACATTATAAATGTAAGAATATCCGAAACAGGCATAGAATAAAGCACTCCGTCAAGGCCGAAGAATATCGGCAGGATAAGCGCGAAGCCTACGCCGAACACTACCTCACGCACCATTGAAAGGAGCGTTGAAAGCAGCGCCATGCCAAGCGACTGGAGATAGATGAAGGTCGCCTTGTTGACACAGGCAAACGGCATAAGGCAAAGATAGATCCTGAAACTTCTTATGGCGAATTCCGTATAGTAAATGCTTTCGTTCTGCGCTCCGAATATGTTGATAAGCTGCTGGGGCATAAGCTCCGCGAAAATAAGAGCGACAGCTCCAACGATGAACTCACATAAAAGCAGAAGTGAGAAAAGCTTCTTTGCCCTGTCCTTTCTGCCGGCACCGATGTTATATCCAACGATAGGGATACAGCCGGCCGCCATGCCGACGGAGATCGATATTACGATCTGGAAGAACTTCATAACTATTCCTACGACAGCCATAGGTATCTGGGCATACTGCTCCTGTCCGAATATCTCATGGACAGCGCCGTATTTCTGTATCATGTTGTTGATCGCCGCCATAGCGGCAACCAGTGAGATCTGCGCGAGGAACGAGCAGATACCAAGCGGGATAAACCTCTTTATTATGCCTCCGTTGAGACTGAAGCTGCTTTTGTGCATCTTAACGGCCTTCATATGGAGCAGATACCATACCGAAAGCACTACGGTCAAGACCTGGCCAGCGACCGTGGCTACGGCGGCGCCCATCATTCCCCATTTGAAAATAAATATGAAAATGGGGTCAAGGATAACATTTGTTATCGCGCCCGCAACCGTGGCAACCATAGCGAATCTGGGACTTCCGTCTGAACGTATGATAGGGTTCATGGCCTGACCGAACATATAAAACGGTATGCCTACCGTGATCCAGAAGAAATACTCCTGAGAGTTTTTAAAGGTCTCCTCGTTGACACGTCCGCCAAACATTGTAAGTATCCGATCGCTGAAAACAAGATATATTATTGTAAGTATTATACTTGCTCCGATACAAAGGATAATTGCGTTGCCTATACTTTTATGGGCATTTTCGTTCTCCTTAGCGCCAAGGCTGATACTGACGAAGGCACAGCAGCCGTCACCTATCATAACCGCGATAGCCAGGGCAACTACAGTAAGCGGGAAAACAACGGTATTTGCCGCGTTTCCGTAAGAACCGAGATAACTTGCGTTGGCAATGAATATCTGATCGACGATGTTGTAGAGCGCCGCAACAAGAAGCGAGATTATACATGGTATGGAATATTTCGCCATGAGCGACCCTACGGATTCTGTTTCCAGAAATGAGTTGGATTTTTGTTCCATAATTTTTCTTCCTTTCATAAAAAATAAAAAGAAGCGCATAAGTCCTTACATGGACTTACACGCTTCCGCTACACTGTTTTTCTATTATAACTCCTCAAAATTTTGAAAGTCAAGACTAAATTTTCGTAGTAGAAATTAATTATATATATGTTATAATTAAGTCGATCAGGTTTGTCATACCGTACTACAAGGAGGAGATAATAATGAAAATCAGTCTTTTGGAACCAATTGGCATAGACAACTCTCTTATGGATAAGCTTTCCGCCCCGCTTAAGGCTCAGGGCCATGAATTCGTATTCTATCCCGTCAAAACGACCGATCCCGAGGAGCTTTATGAAAGAGCCAAGGACAGCGAGATCGTTATGATAGCAAACAATCCCCTGCCGGACAGCGTTATAGAAAGATGCGGAAGTCTGAAAATGCTCGACGTGGCTTTCACCGGAATCGACCATATAGGACAAAACGCCTGCAAAGAAAAGGGCGTCACCGTATGCAATGCCGCCGGCTATTCCAATGAGACTGTTTCAGAGCTGGCAGTCGGTATGGCAATAAGCGTCCTCAGGAAAATAAACGCCGGTGACAAGGCGGTAAGAGAAGGCGCTACGCTTGCCTCCGCCGGACTTATGGGAACCGAGCTTGGCACTAAGACCGTAGGTATAATAGGCACCGGCCGCATAGGTATTATGACGGCCAGACTGTTCAGGGCCTTCGGCTGCAAAGTCCTCGGTTACAGCAGGACCGTTAAGGCCGAGGCCGAAGCCGCTGGAATAGAGTACACAAGCCTTGAGGAGCTGCTCAAGACCAGCGACATAGTTTCGCTCCATATTCCTTCCACCGCCGAGACTAAGGGCTTTTTAAACGCCGAAAGGATAGCTGTGATGAAGTCCTCGGCAATACTTATCAACTGCGCGAGGGGAGCCGTAGTAGACAACACCGCATTGGCCGAGGCCCTAAATAAGGACATGATAGCGGGAGCCGCCATTGATGTATTTGATATGGAGCCGCCTATTCCGGCCGACTATCCGCTCCTCAGCGCTAAGAACACTCTGCTGACTCCACATGTGGCCTTTGCCTCAAATGAGTCTATGATCAGAAGGGCGCATATAGTCTTTGACAATATTTACGCTTATCTTGACGGAAAACCGATCAATGTCTGTACATTAAAATAATACCCGAGCGGCAAAGCATTGATACAGAACATTCAATATATATAACAGGTTCAGTCTCTTAATATAAGAAGGTCCAAAAATAATCAAAAGTCCTAAGCATCGCAGATCACGGGTAAAAACGTCAGCATGTCAAACACGCCGCCCGTTTTACTATGTGTCCGCCGTTTAGGACTTTTTTTATATCCACGGGTTCTTATGGAGACGCGGCCTCCGTTTATATAAACAGTCTCGCCGCGTTGGCGAACACCGCGCAAATGGCTATCCCCGCGATAACGGGCACGAGGAATGCGGCTGCTGTCCATTTGAGACTTCCGGTCTCCTTTTTGATCGTAAGCATTGTTGTTGAGCAGGGCCAGTGCATAAGTGAGAATAACAGCATACTTACAGCCGTGACCCAAGTCCAGCCGTTCGAAATAAGAAGCTCCTTCAGCTCCGTAAGGCCGGACATATCTGTCAGTACGCCGCTTTGCATATAGGCCATTATCATTACCGGCACAACGATCTCATTCGCCGGAAAACCAAGTATAAAAGCTGTCAATATCACTCCGTCCAGTCCTATAAATCTGCCAAACGGGTCCAGCAGGCCCGAAAACGCCGCAAGTACCGTAACATTTCCTATTTTTATATTTGCCATAAGCCATATTACAATGCCTGCAGGAGCCGCTGCCGTCACAGCTCTGCCCAATACAAAAATCGTTCTGTCCAATACCGACCGTACCACTACGTCGCCTATTTTTGGCCGCCTGTATGGCGGCATCTCCAATATGAATGACGACGGAACTCCCTTCAAAACGGTCTTTGTCAATATCCACGACGATAAAAACGTCATTCCTATGCCAAATATTATTATTCCGCACAGTATCATGGCCGAAAGCACAGACTGTCCCATTCCCAAAACATATCCCGTAAAAAACATGGTTATTACTGAAATCATCATCGGAAACCGGCCGTTGCACGGCACAAAGCTGTTGGTCAGTATGGCCACGAGCCTTTCCCTCTCGGAGTCTATGATTCTGCATCCGGTGACGCCTGCAGCGTTGCAGCCGAATCCCATACAGATAGTCAATACCTGTTTGCCGCAGGCTCTGCATTTTTTAAAGCACTTATCCAGATTAAAGGCCACCCTAGGCAAATACCCTGAATCCTCCAGAATAGTAAACATCGGAAAAAATATAGCCATTGGCGGAAGCATGACCGAAACCACCCACGCCACTACCCTATACATACCATAGACAAGCATATTGGCAATATCCTCATTTACCCCTATCCCCATCAACAATCCATACAGCTTATCCTCAAAACCAAAAAGTATCTCGCTTAAAAACTGTGACGGAACATTTGCCGCGCTTATAGTTATCCAGAACACCGCGGCCAACATGACCGCCATTACCGGAAATCCCGTAAGTCTGCTGGCAAATATTTTATCCAGCCTTCTGTCCCCGGCATTGGCGTCCTTCCCAACGATAACCGCTCCCTCCGCAAGCTCGGCCGACGCCCTTGAAAGCGATGCCGCTATCATATCCTCCGCCCCGCTTTTGCCGATACCAAGACCGTTCAAAAATTTGACCGCCGGCTCATTCATATCATAATTCTCTATTACCTTCAGCGCCTCTCGCCCCTTGTTTCCCGTAAGCTCGATCGCGGCGGCCAGCTCCTCGCCATAATCCACGGAGTAAAGTGCCCTGTCGGTTTCTTTCCCATCCGTGATCCTTTCCAACGCCTGTAAAAATTCATCTATACCCCTTTTGTCCCTCGCGCTCATCGGTATTACCGGAACGCCAAGCCTTTTCTCCAAAACCTCGCATTTTACCTCTATCCCCTTTTTCTCCGCCTCGTCCATCAGGTTCACGCATACTATCAGGTTCGCAGTGACCTCGCTGATTTGCAGGACAAGGTTCAGGTTCCTCTCAAGGCAGGACGCCCCGCAGACTACGGCGACCGCGTCGGCCTCACCCGAGCATATGAAATCACCGGCCACTTCCTCCTCCGCCGAATGCGCCAGAAGTGAATAGCTCCCCGGAATGTCCACAAAAACATAGCCGTGTCCGTTATATTCCCTATATCCCTGGGCGTTGGCGACGGTCTTGCCAGGCCAGTTGCCGGTATGCTGCTTCATTCCCGTAAGAGCGTTGAAAAGCGTGCTTTTGCCGACATTTGGGTTTCCGGCCAGGGCAATGACTTTGTCTGAGGAGTCTCGTTTTTTTATTACAAGTCCCGTATCCTTGGCCCTTATCCCCGTCGATGTGTTAGTCAGTCCCATCTTTCACACCCTTTGCCACAAAAATTTCTGCCGCTTCCTCATGCCTGATTGCAATTACCGCGCCGCATACATCATAGGCTACCGGATCCCCCAGCGGGCTTTTCATTAGACACCTGACCTTACTGCCCGGCACAAGTCCAATATCCTGAAGTCTTCGCCTTATGCTGCCCGTATTTTCCAACCGCACGACAGTCGCGGCCTCTCCTTCCTTAAGCTCGTTTAGACGGCAAATTTCCATAACCATCACCCCAAGCGGTCCTTTTGTAGTGCATTATATGCTTTCGGATATTTCTTTGTTACTTCTTTACGGCCTTCGCTTTTAAGAATATAATTGTCCAAGGAGGTGTAAGAAATGGCAAATATGCTTGATTATATAGATTGGAGAGGGGACCTGACCTTTGACAGATCTCCGTTTAATGATGTTGACAATCAGATATTCACCCAATTGTCATTTATAGATTTTGATAAAATAGTGCCCGGGTTTCACGAAAGCGGAGCCGTAAGGCTGGCGGACGCGGCTGAAATGTTCTTCGCGAAGCACAGCAGACAACAGATAGAGATGGGAGTGCTTGTGCCCAATGACATAGTGACTTTATTCAGAAAAACTTCCGAAGCTCCCCGATTCAGGGATCTGCTGCTGACAAAGTACATAAATAAAATAGACTATGAAAAACAGCAGCAGTTCGCGGCTGTTACAATAATAATGCCCGAGTTCTGCTATGTCGCCTTCCGAGGTACCGATGATACCATTGTCGGCTGGAAGGAGAACTTCAATATGGCCTTTATGACGGTCGTCCCGTCCCAGCTTGACGCGGTTAAATATTTAGAGGGAGTCGCCGCCGAAATACAGGGCGAAATAATTGTCGGCGGTCATTCCAAGGGCGGTAATCTGTCTGTCTATTCGGCGCTTCACTGCACGGACAGCGTAAAGGACAGGCTTATCAGGGTATACAACAACGACGGCCCCGGATTTTCCAGAAAGGTGATAGATACGGAGGAATACGCCAAAATCGCCGACAGGGTAAAAACAATAATACCGGAGTCCTCTGTTGTCGGCATCATGCTTGAGCATGATGAGAAATTCACAATAGTAAAAAGCACCCAACCCGGTCTGCTACAGCACGACTCCTTTAGCTGGGAGGTGCTTGGAACAGAGTTTATAGTTACCGGCGAGCGGTCCCAGTACAGTGAAATATCCGATACCGCCATGAGGACGTGGCTTGGCGAAATGGATACCGAGGAGCGTATACTCTTTGTGGACACACTTTTTGATATACTGGAAAGCACCAACGCGAAAACTCTGCTCGATCTCAACGCCAATAAGCTGGAGACGGCCATGACCATTATGAAAACGATCAAGCATCTGGACGAGGAAAAGAAGGCCAACATGAATAAAATAATAGGCGCTCTTTTCAAGGACAATGTGATAGCGGCCGTGAATACGGTATTCAAGCCCAAGGAGGCTAAGAAAAAGCGACATATCAGGGCAAACCGTGAAAAATTCAAAAAGCGTCTCGAAAGCGGAAAGTACACAATAATAAAAAAGAAGTAAGACCCTCATGGTCTAGGGCGCAGTCCCTTCGTCAAAATTTAAGGAGGATCGAATCATGAATAAAAAAGCGGAATACAGGAACCGGGTCCCGGAAAAAATACTGAAAGCACTTTTGGCTGCCGTACTCGTTCTTTTGGCTGCGGCGATCGTTACAGGCGTGCTTGGCGTGAAGGCGGCGGCCTTGGTATGCGGCGTACTTTGTCTCATCACGGTGGCGTATTTGATATATATGTATGCCTGCCATGAGCTTTTCGCCTTTGGCAAGGGCAACATGATGGCAAAGATACACGAGCATCTTGTCGAGCATCTCAATTGGGACGGCAGGGGAAAGCTCATTGACATCGGCCGCGGCGGAGCGGCATTGACCATACGCTTTGCCAAGGCGTTTCCTGACGCCCGGATCACGGGTATGGATCACCGGGGGAGCGGAATGGAGCTATAGGAACAGTGTGTTGAAAACGCGCGCATTGAGGGCGTAGATAATAGAGCCGGCTTTGAGAAGGGCGATGCCGCTAAGCTTTCCTACGAGGACGAAAGCTTTGACGCGGCTGTAAGTAACTTTGTGTTCCACGAGGTAAGGATCGCCAGCGACAAGAGTGATGTCGTGCGCGAGATACTGCGTATTGTGAAAAAGGGCGGTTCTTTCGCCTTTCAGGGTTTATTCGACCAAAAGCGGGATATACGGCGACATTGAAGAGTTTGTGCAGGAGCTGAGAAACGAGGGTATATCCGAGGTACATTACACAGGCGGACCGGAGGATAAGCTTGGTTTCCCCGCCTGCGCCAAAATGTCGTGGATGATAAATGGTGTCGGGATCATATACGGCAAAAAACGGGATTTTGAGACTGTTTCAAATCTAAGTTAACACGGCGTCATATTCCAATATATAGTTGGTGATCAAGATGTATATATTATGCGAACTATAACAAAACTCCCGAAATTTGAACGGACGCGAAAACAACGGATCTCATCACTTGATCAGACCCGTTGTTTTTCTCAGCGGAAAGTAACCTCTCCGTTATTATACCTGTCCACAACATGAAGTGAGGCCCTCCTCACTCCCTTTATTTTTCAAATCAGCTTTTCCGCCAATATTTTCAGAACTATCGATTCAGCCGACAATCTTATCACCGCTTCGTCAGTATTGTCATACTCTGCCGCGGAATATTTCTCAATAGCCTCGTCAGCGGCGTTTCTGAAATATTTTACAAAACTGTTATACATTTCCCTTATGCGTTCCTCGTCCTCAAACTCCGGCAGAACGCTCTTTATCATCGATATGCTGAACACCTGCTTCATCAGGCAGACAAGCACCAGATAGGCTATATGCGTTCTGGAATACTTTTTCTTCACCGGCGGCGGCACAACCTTCATTTTTACATAATTGTTTATCATATTTTTCGTTACCGTTTCACTCTCGCCGCTTTTGCCGTCGATTATTGAAAAATACCGGTTCAAAAGTATTATCACCTGGTCCATGTAAAGCTCAAGCTCCGGCAGAGCGCTCCAGTACGGGATTTCTCCCATCGTCATGTCAATGCCCGTTCCATCGGCTCTCTCTTTGATCTCTTCCATATTATTATCAGCTCCTGTCATTTCCAGTATAACACCTGCTTTTTGAAACCGCAATAAATTTATATAATAAATGTATTGACAGCAGGCAATAATAAGTATATAGTATTAATTACTATGTTGTGCGGTTTTAAAATTCATATAAAGAGGTGTTTAAAATGACAGCAGCAGCTTTAAAGGCCCGTCCTCTCCCGGATTACACAAAGGGTGAGGAATTGGCAAACTCAATATCTCATCTTGCGGGTGCGGTGATAGGCGTATTTGTATTGGCCTCCTGCCTCTCATACTCTACCGATGCCATAAGTGTCGCGAGCAGCGTTGTTTACGGAGTCTCCGTAATACTGCTGTATCTCATTTCCGGCATATATCACGGCCTAAGTCCCAAAATGCTTATGACAAAGCAGATATTCCGAAACCTTGACCACTGTACGATATACGTACTTATCGCAGGCACATACACCCCTGTTCTTTTAAACATAATGTACAGGGAGACGCCCGCCAAAGCAATGGCAATTCTTGTGGGAATATGGACAGCAGCCCTGTTTGGCATGATATTCACGGCAATCGACTTAGAAAAGTATTCAAAGCTCTCTATGTTCTGCTATATTGCCCTCGGCTGGTTCGCGATATTCATAATCAAGCCGATAATAAACGGAGTCGGCGTTACCGGCGCTGTTCTTCTTGTGGCCGGCGGCATAAGCTATACCGTAGGCGCGCTGATATACGGTCTTGGAAAACGCAGATATATGCACTTTGTATTCCACTTATTTGTAATACTCGGGACACTGCTCCACTATATCTGCATACTTAATCTCGTAATAAAATAAAGCCTAAAAAACGGCGCGGAAGTAAGAAGCGGCCGAAAAAGAAAACCTAGAAATAATTAAAAGTCCTAAATAGGGCGGAGCGCAAGGCAAAAACGCAGCGGCCGACATTTAGGGCTTTTTAGTATCTATGATTTCTTATGAAGATGCGGCATAATTTCCGTGCCGTTTTTGTCCGCAAAATCGACACCATTCGTCAAAATCAGAATTTCAACAGGTTTCGGACCTTATGCGATGAGGACCATTTTTTCTCTGCCGTGCTAATTTCAGAAAACCTTCGTTTTATGAACCTTTTTTGCCGGCGGAGCGTGTCACAGAAAATATTTATAAAAATCAGGGAATGCTTGCAGCTTAAGCACTTTTTATGTTGTCTTTTCACACCGGCTATTTTCTGTATTGGCTTTATCTAAAGTCTAAGGCGCGGAACCAATCCCGCGCCTTAATAAATTTTCGTAATTCGCTTAATTCTTTAACATTTCCGCGGCCTTTACCACGTGCTTTGCCAGCACCGATGTCGTCACCGCCCCTGTTCCCCCCGGAACCGGCGTGATATTCTCAACTATAGGCTCTACCGCGTCAAAATCCACATCACCGCAGAGCTTTCCGTTTTCGTCCACATTGATGCCCACATCTATTACGGTCATACCCTTTTTCACGAAATCGGCCGTCACAAGCTTTGCCGAGCCAACGGCGGCTATAAGCACATCGGCCTCCCTTGCCTCGCCGGCCAGATTGAGCGTCTTGCTGTGGCATACGGTAACAGTGGCGTTTTTCGCCATAAGCAAGAGCGCCAGCGGCTTTCCTACTATCATTGAACGGCCTATCACCTTGCATTTCTTTCCGCTTAAGTCCATGCCCAGCCAATCCAGTATCTCGATAACGCCCTCGGCCGTACATGGCGCAAAGCCGGTTTTATCGCCCGCGAGTATTTTATACATATTCATCGGACTTATGGCGTCAACGTCCTTAAGAGGATCTATCATCGTCTTGACAGGCTCTATGGAAAGGCTTTTGGGCAGCGGCTGCAAAATCAGTATCCCATGCACCGTACTGTCGCCATTTATTTTCTTAAACTCGCGCTCAAAACCCTCCTGGGAAATGTTTTCATCAAGAGCATACACACGGCAGGCGATGCCGTTTTTATCCATTCTTTTGACCGCGCCTCTCTCATAGGAAAGCTGACTGGCGTCCTCTCCTACCCTGATTATCGCAAGACAAGGCTCTGTCCCGCCGTTTTTAAGCGTCTCGGCTCTTTTCCGGATCTCCGCGCTCATAGCCTCGGCCACCTGTGCCCCTTTTATTACCGGCATTTCAGACCCTCCTCTATTTTAGCGAATATCGCGTCCGCAAGTCTCGCCGTGTCGGCGTTAAGTCTCTCTGCCTTGGCATTGTAAGCCTCGGCAAGCTCTCTGTCCTTCATCGTCTTAGTGTTTATGAAAACATTCATGGACGCTCCCAGCACCGCCGTTCTCACAAACTGCGCCGCCACTCCAGCGTCGCTTACTGCCATGACGCTTCCCTTGACGGCAAGTTCGTCAACAATACCCAGTATCTCATATCCCTTTTCCATTATATCCAAAGGAACCTGACAGGCGGTCTTTAAAGCCGAGGCCATTATTTTTTCCTTCTCAGCCTTTTCATCCTCCGTCGAGGAAGGCAAGGAATAGGCCGCCGCCAATGGAGCGAAGCCCTCAGCGTCCTTTTCTATAAGCTCCAGCATTTCATCTCTCAGCTTCTCAAGCTCAACAAGATACTCCTTTATCTCGCCCTCCACGGCGGCGTATTTTTTCTTGCCGACTGTCAGATTGGCGACCATCATTCCCAAAGAAGCTCCAGCGGCGCCGGCCATAGCCGCCGCGCCGCCGCCGCCAGGTGTCGGCGCGGCGGAGGAAAGCTCCTCAAACCATTCTTTATTTATCCTTGTACCCAAATCATTCACCAGCCTGAATCAGAATAATCCAATGATCCTGCCGTTTTCGTCTACATCGACTTTTTCGGCGGCGGGAACCTTAGGAAGACCGGGCATTGTCATCACGTCGCCTGTAAGCACAACGATGAAGCCGGCTCCGGCAGAAACCTTCATATTTCTTACAGTTACCCTGAATCCCTCAGGACGTCCCATCTTAGTAGGGTCGTCAGAGAGTGAGTATTGTGTTTTTGCCATACATACAGGGAAGTTTCCAAAGCCGAGCGCGGTGAGCCTGGCCATTTCCTTTCTCGCCGCGGCAGTGAAGTCCACTCCATCTCCGCCGTAGACCTTTGTCACAACGGCGTTGATCTTTTCCTCAATGCTCATATCGTCGTCATAGGCGAATCTGAAATCGTTTTTGCCCTCCTCGGCGAGTCTTACGACCTCCTTAGCAAGCTCAATTCCGCCGTCTCCGCCTTTGCCCCAGACCTCTGAAAGGGCTACGTTTACGCCAAGCTCCCTGCATTTTGTCTCTATGAGCTTAAGCTCCTCCTCGTCGTCCGTGGGGAATCTATTGATAGCCACAACGGCAGGGAGTCCATAAACTTGAGTAATGTTCTCAATATGCTTAAGAAGGTTAGGAAGGCCCTTCTCAAGCGCCTCAAGGTTCTTAGGGCCAAGCTCTGTCTTAGGCACGCCGCCGTGCATTTTAAGCGCCTTTACTGTTGCGACTATAACAACGGCGTCCGGCTTAAGACCGGCCTTACGGCATTTTATGTCAAGGAACTTCTCAGCTCCGAGGTCAGCGCCGAAGCCGGCCTCAGTCACAACATAGTCGGCGAGCTTCATGGCAAGCTTCGTGGCCGTTATGCTGTTGCAGCCGTGGGCGATATTCGCGAAGGGGCCGCCGTGTACGATCGCGGGGTTATGCTCAAGTGTCTGGACAAGGTTCGGCTTTATAGCGTCCTTAAGCAGAGCCGCCATCGCTCCCTGTGCCTTGAGCTGACCCGCCGTAACGGGTTTATCGTCCCTTGTATATCCGATAATAATATTTGAAAGTCTTTCCTTAAGATCGTTTATGTCTCTTGAAAGGCAGAGAATAGCCATAATTTCAGAAGCTACCGTAATATCGAAGCCGTCCTCACGGGGAATTCCGTTTACCTTGCCGCCGATACCGCAGACAATATTTCTAAGCTGTCTGTCGTTCATATCAACACAGCGCTTCCATGTTACCTTTCTGACGTCTATTCCCAGTTCGTTTCCCTGAAAAATATGGTTGTCTATCATTGCTGCGAGAAGATTATTGGCGGCTCCGATAGCGTGGAAATCTCCCGTAAAGTGAAGATTGATGTCCTCCATAGGAACTATCTGGGCATAGCCGCCTCCGGCAGCGCCGCCCTTTACGCCGAATACAGGACCAAGGGAAGGCTCTCTGAGCGCGACTATCGTGTTTTTGCCGATTTTATTAAGCGCGTCGCTCAAACCAACTGACGTAGTTGTTTTTCCCTCTCCGGCAGGAGTGGGGGTAATTGCCGTAACAAGGATAAGCTTTGCCTTATCCTCTTTAGCGTCAAATTTTGTATAGTCGATCTTTGCCTTATAGTTTCCGTAAAATTCAATGTCGTCCCTTGTGAGTCCGATTTTTTCAGCGATCTGCTCAATGGGCATGAGCTCGGTCTCCTGAGCGATTTCAATATCACTTTTGAATCCCATTTTATTCTCTCCTTTTACCTTAATGTTCTGCCAAATTTGGTATACACGGATCACATATCCGTGTTAAATAAGAATAGCATAGGTTTTCAACGATTGTCAACGCATTAAACCCTTTGCCTCGTTCTTTTCAAGAAACAAAAACCAAGCCGAAAATGTTCCCGGCTTGGTGCAATATTTATACTTCTATTTTTCTAAAGCTGCGCACGCCTTTTAAAACGCCGAAAAGCAGAGCGGTATGTACCGGATACAGAATTACGTTTCTAATTATTCTCGGTGCAGCAATAAGACTTGTGCCGTACATCATGTTGAGCCACAGCGGCGTAAGAGTGAGATTGCATACGACAGTTACTATCAGCGAGGCTATTATCACCCTTTTTAACGATACGGGTCTTCTATATAGCACAAGACCGTACAGAAATCCCATAATAAACGCGCTCAGTGTAAATCCGATGAAAAAGCCTCCGTTCGGACTTATAAAAAATCCAAGCGTATCGCCCACAGCTCCGGCTATTCCGGCCGTCATTGGCCCGTACAGCATTCCGCACACGGCCAGCGCGACATACGCGAAGCCTATTTCCCATGTGGTACTCAACTTAAGTGTAAAGAATGATAAAATTGTGTACAGCGCGACAAGCATTGCCACGCCCGTCAATGTGTTGGGGCTGCTAAGTTTTTCACCTTTCAGTTTATCTTTCAAGCCAATTTCCTTCATGACGTTTCCTTTCCGCAATATATATTTGTAATGTATAATTTATTCTGTCTCCCCCGGTACTTATATTCCTCGGGAGTGCCGTACCCTTACGGCCTCGGGGAACCTCCTTTCCTTTCCGCATTTTTTAAGACTGCTCCGGCCTCCTTATGTTTTGACATATCGATATCGGGACCAAAGGCACGCATCGGGCTTTCAGATCACCGGAAAGCGGCCGCTTTAATAAACAAGCGGTCATGCTCACAAAAAGTGTATTCCACAGCGGCCAAAATACGCCTGTCACCAACATCTTATATTGAATTTAACATAGTTACCGTCTGATGTAAAGCTCAAATTTAAGTACCGTCGCCGTATCGCTCCTTATTCAGGTCTATTCCGTGCTTCGCTATCTTCTTGTAAAGCAGGCTTTTATGTATGCCAAGCTCGTCGGCGGCCTTTTTGCAGTTCCAGCCGCTCTTCCTGAGCTCCTCAGTGATAACGCTTTTCTCATATTCGTCCATAAGTCCGGCCAGCTTCTTTTCCCCTGCCCCCTCCAGAGTGCTTCTTCCGGCCACCATCTTTGAGGGCAGGTCCACGAGCCTTATCCTGAATGAGTCGCACGAGGCATAGGCGCTTTTTATAACATTATCCAGCTCCCTTATGTTGCCTGGCCACGCATAGCTTTTGAAACATTCCAGCACCTCAGTCGAGA
The DNA here is from genome assembly GCA_964493235.1 of uncultured Lachnospiraceae bacterium. Taxonomy (GTDB): domain Bacteria; phylum Bacillota; class Clostridia; order Lachnospirales; family Anaerotignaceae; genus Metalachnospira. The sequence continues at coordinate 1,745 of CAZBNY010000007.1, read as the reverse complement.
GCAGTATCCCCGTCTTATACTCGTTATTGAGTTTTTCCAGAAAATGCACTGCCAGCTCGGGAATATCGCTCCTTCTCTCTCTGAGCGGCGGCATGTTTATGTTTATTACGTTCAGCCTGTAGTAAAGGTCCTCTCTGAATTCGCCCTTTTCTATCATTTCCTCAAGGTTCTTTCTTGTCGCCGCCAATATCCTTATGTCAACAGGTATGGTCTTATATCCGCCTATTTTTTCTATTTCCTTTTCCTGAAGCACTCTTAAAAGCTTTGCCTGCATGGACAGCGGCATATCGCCTATCTCGTCCAAAAACAGCGTACCCCCGTTCGCAAGCTCTATCCTTCCCTTTTTGCCGCCCTTTTTTGCTCCCGTGAATGAGCCCTCCTCATATCCGAAAAGCTCAGATTCCAGCAGCTCGGCGGGAATGGCGGCGCAGTTGATGCTTATCATGGGCTTGTCCCTGCGGTCGCTGGCGTTATGTATGGCGTTAGCGAACACCTCCTTGCCGGTTCCCGTCTCTCCGGTCAAAAGCACGGGAAATGACGTTCTCGCCGCCTTTATCCCCTGTTTTTTCACTTCCTCAAAGGCCTCGCTGCTGCCCAGCGCCTCCTCAAAATATCCGCTGCTGTTTTTCAAATATTCGTCCCTGTAATATTCAAGCTCCCTGTACTTGTTCATCAGCTTCTGCGCCGAATCCATAGTTTGCACTCTGAACCTGACCTGAGCTATTCCGCCCACGGTCTCTCCGTTTTCATCGTCAACACCGCTTCTGTTGGCTATGACCAGCGCGTCCTCCCCGAATCCGTTGTCCTCGCCTATCCTGATGACTACGCCCTCCTCGCTCTGCTTGTTTTCCATAAGGAAGGGAAGGTTCGTTGTGCTTATTATCTCGCTGACGTTTCTGCCTATCGCCTCCTCTTTTGAGGTCTTAAGGAACAGACAGTACTGCTCATTGATATCCGTTATCACTCCGTTTTTATCAACAATTACGAAGCCGTCGTCGCTGACCTCCAGAAGCTTTTTCAAAATATATTTGTATGCTTTATCTTCCATAGGCGTCTCCCCTAATATCATAATGGTTTTATTATAACACTTATTTACCGTTTTTTAAAGTCCGGTAAAAGGCGGAGCAATAGGTCATCTTCGATATGCTGACCGTGTGCGGCCAATGAATTCCATGCGTCTATGGCGGTAATGCAAAATTTGACTTGGAAAACTTTATTTTTATACAAAATAAAACGGCCTTTCGGCCGTTAATTCGCTTTCAATAAAGAGATCACGCTGTCCGGAATATCCAGCGCAGGCTTTTTCTGCTCAACATCAAGAGTGTCAAGCTTTTCTAAAATACAATTACTTTGAGTATAAAATATCCCGAATAATTACAAAGAGGGTGAAAAGGAATGATAAAATCTATAGGTATGGCAGGAGCGGTCGATGAACCGGGCAGAGTTATAATTCCCATCGAGGTCAGAAAAAAATTGGTATAGAACCTAAAGATACGCTTGAAATTTTAGTAGATACAAATAAAAAGCAGCTCATTTTTCGTAAGGCCGTTAATACGTGTCTTGTATGCTCATCGCAGGAAAATCTGCATAAGCTTAAGGGTGAAAAATATATATGTGAGAGCCGCATTAAAAGGCTGTCCAAAAAAGCTGATGAAAAGCAGGCCGCTGAAATCGAGCGAAAAATGGCCGACGGCGAATTTATAAACCTTGAGAAAGCCGGCATTAAAGTAATCGAGCATATAATA
>CAZBNY010000006.1:23944-26305 GCA_964493235.1 uncultured Lachnospiraceae bacterium | reverse complement strand
ACGGTTTCGGCTACCATACGGACAGAGTGTGTGAAATTGTTTTCAACACATCTATGGTAGGCTATCAGGAGATCGTTTCCGACCCGTCTTACACCTATCAGATGGTGGTAATGACATATCCTCTCATTGGCAACTATGGAATAACCGACGAGGACTTTGAAACAAGAATACCGACGATAGGCGGACTTGTAGTAAGGGAATATAACGACCTTCCCAGTAACTTCCGCTATACTAAAACGCTTTCTGAAATACTTGAGGAGAACAAAATACCCGGTATTTGGGGAGTTGATACAAGAAAAATAACAAGAAGTATAAGAGACCTGGGAAGCAGAAGAGTATATATTACCGATATCGACACGCCGAAGGAGGAGGCACTCAGGATAATCAATGAGACTCCCGTTCCGCATGACGCTGTATCAAAGGTAAGCTGCAAAAAGAGATGGTATTCCAGAACATCTAACCATAAATATAACGTCATAGCCATTGACTGCGGCATTAAGCTCAATATAGTCAGAAGCCTTAACGCGAGGGGCTGCAACGTGACAGTAGTACCCTGGGACACAACGGCTGAGGAAATAGAAATGGTCGGTCCCGACGGAATATTTATTTCCAACGGCCCCGGGGATCCTGAGGACGTTATGCCGGTTGCGGAGCTTGTAAGGAAGCTTAAAGGAAAGTATCCTATTTTCGGCATCTGTCTGGGACATCAGCTCATAAGCCTTGCCTACGGCGCAAAGACATATAAGCTTAAATTCGGCCACAGAGGAGGGAATCACCCCGTAAAGAACCTCGAGACCGGTAAAATAGAAATAACGAGCCAGAACCACAGCTATGCCGTTGATTATGACTCGATCTCCGGTACGGAGCTTACTCCCACTCACATCAACCTTCTTGACAACACGGTAGAGGGCGTTGAGTGTAAAAAGGACAGGGTATTCAGCGTACAGTACCACCCGGAAAGCGCGCCCGGACCGCAGGACAGCGCTTACCTGTTTGATAAATTTATAAAAATAATGAAGGAGAGTAAGGAAAATGCCTAAGAGAACAGATCTTAAAAAAATACTGGTTATAGGCTCCGGCCCTATCGTTATCGGTCAGGCTGCCGAGTTTGACTATGCCGGAACACAGGCCTGCCTCGCTCTCAAGGAGGAGGGCTACGAAGTAATTCTTGCCAATTCCAATCCGGCTACAATAATGACAGACACAACGATCGCGGATAAGGTATATATGGAGCCGCTTACACCGGATTACCTTGCTAAGATCATAAGGATAGAACGTCCCGACGCTCTTGTTCCAGGTATTGGCGGACAGACGGGACTTAACCTGGCTATGGAGCTTTCCAAAAACGGCGTCCTTGACGAGTGCGGAGTTGAGATGCTCGGCACAAGCAGGGAAAGTATCGAGAGAGCTGAGGACAGAGAGCTTTTCAAGGAGCTTTGTATGTCCCTTGGCGAGCCTGTACTCCAGTCCGAAATAGCTACATCCATAGAGCATGGCCTTGAGGTCGCTAACAAAATCGGCTTCCCTGTCGTGCTCCGCCCGGCGTTTACTTTAGGCGGAACAGGCGGCGGATTCGCCGCTGATGAGGAAGAATTCAGAGCTATTATGAAAAACGCCCTTCAGCTCTCGCCTGTACATCAGGTTCTTGTGGAAAAGAGCATAAAGGGATATAAGGAAATAGAATACGAGGTAATGCGTGACGCCAACGACACGGCTATTACTATATGTAATATGGAGAATATCGACCCTGTCGGAATACATACGGGCGACTCCATAGTTGTGGCTCCCAGCCAGACGCTTACCAACAAGGAATATCATCTGCTCAGGGACAGCGCGCTTAAGATCATCAGGGCGCTGAAAATAGAAGGCGGCTGCAACGTACAGTTTGCCCTTGACCCCGAGTCGTTCAAATATTATCTTATCGAGGTAAACCCTCGTGTATCACGCTCATCGGCGCTTGCCTCCAAGGCCAGCGGATACCCTATCGCCAGAGTATCGGCCAAAATAGCTGTTGGTATGCACCTTGACGAGATACAGATAGCGAACACGCCAGCCAGCTTTGAGCCGGCGCTGGACTATGTTGTTACAAAAATGCCAAGATTCCCGTTTGATAAGTTTACCTCCGCTTCAAATAAGCTGAGTACACAGATGAAGGCTACAGGTGAGGTAATGAGCATAGGCAGAACGATAGAGGAGAGCCTGCTTAAGGCGGTCCGCTCACTTGAGATAGGGGTCTGCCACCTCTATATGCCTAAATTCGACAATATGTCTGCCGAGGAGCTTTTCAAGTATATAACTATCGGAACTGACGACAGGATATATGCCATCGCGAAGCTCATAAGGGACGGTATTGATCCGGGC
>CAZBNY010000006.1:0-23934 GCA_964493235.1 uncultured Lachnospiraceae bacterium | reverse complement strand
GGCATGATATGCAACGCTACACAGATAGATATGCTTTTCCTTGAGAAGATCAAAAACATCGTTGATTTTGAAAAGACTGTAGCCGGGAATAAGGGCGACGTTGATGTGCTTCTTAAGGCCAAGAAGATGGGCTTCTCCGATAAATATATCGGAATACTTTGGGGCATGAGCGATACAGAGGTTTATAACATCAGGAAAGCTAATAAAATGTTCCCTGTATATAAGATGATCGATACCTGCGCTTCGGAGTTTGACAGCTATATACCTTATTTCTACTCAACATATGAGGAGGAAAATGAGTCTGTAGTCAGCGAGAAGAAAAAAATAGTTGTTCTCGGCTCCGGTCCTATCCGTATCGGACAGGGCGTGGAGTTCGACTACTCAACGGTCCACGCCGTAAAGACGATCAAGGAAAACGGCTTCGAGGCCATAATCATAAACAATAACCCCGAGACCGTGTCTACGGACTACACAACTAGCGATAAGCTCTATTTTGAGCCGCTTACGCCCGAGGACGTTATGAACGTGATCGAGCTGGAAAACCCTGTGGGAGTTATTGCCAGCTTAGGCGGACAGACGGCCATCAACCTTGCCGAGCCGCTTATGGAAAGAGGCGTAAAAATAATAGGTACTGACAGCGAGGCCATAGAGAGAGCCGAAAACAGGGATTCCTTTGAAAAGGTCATGCAGGAGCTTAATATACCTCAGCCAAAGGGTGTCGCCGTAACAAGCCTTGAGGCCGGATTTAAGGCCGCCGAGGAAATAGGCTATCCTGTGCTTGTGCGTCCAAGCTATGTTCTTGGCGGACGAGCTATGCAGATAGTTTCCAAGGAGGAGGATCTGAGAGAATATCTCAAGACTGCCGTAGAGGTAAACGAGGATCAGCCGGTGCTTGTCGATAAGTATATTGTCGGCAAGGAACTGGAGGTAGACGCCATATGCGACGGCAAGGACGTATTTATACCCGGCATAATGGAGCTTGTTGAAAGAACGGGTATCCATTCGGGAGACAGTATAAGCGTTTATCCGACCTTCAGCGTTTCTAAGAAGGCCAAGGATAAAATCATTGAGTATACACAGAAGCTTGGACTTGGCATAGGAATCGTTGGCCTTTACAACATACAGTTCATAGTTGACAAAAATGAGGACGTATATGTTATCGAGGTAAATCCCCGTTCATCAAGAACAGTTCCGTTCCTTTCAAAGGCGACAGGTTATTTCCTCGCCGATATAGCGACCCTTGTTATACTTGGCGTAAGTCTTAAGAAGCAGGGCTTTACAGAGCTTTACGCTAAGGAAAAGGACAACTGGTATGTTAAGGCTCCGGCCTTCTCGTTCTCGAAGCTAAGCGGCCTTGACGCGTATCTTTCGCCGGAGATGAAGTCAACGGGCGAGGCTATCGGCTACGACCAGAAGCTTACAAGGGCGATGTATAAGGCGCTTCAGGCTTCCGGAATAACCCTTACCGACCACGGTACGGTGCTTGTTACTGTCGCTGATGAGGACAAGGCTGAGACCTTCCCGCTTGTAAAGAGATTTTATAAGCTCGGCTTCAATATCGTAGCTACGGAGATGACGGCGGATTATCTCAGGGAGAGAGGAATAAAAACAAGAGTCTATGGCAAGATATGCGAGGGACATGACGAGATATTAAGGGATCTCAGAAGCGGAAAGATAAACTACGTTATCAACACAAGGGCAATACTTTCCGGCAAGCATTATGAGGACGGATATATCATAAGAAGATGCGCCGTTGAAAACAATGCGACGATGTTCACGTCACTTGATACGGTAAGAATGCTGCTTGAGGTGCTTGAGGAAATGTCAATCGGAATTTCAACAATAGACGGGAAGTAATAGGAAAATAATAAAGTAAGGAAAAGCCGCGCATCTGAATATCAGATGGGCGGCTTTTTAACAAGGAATTGGTTGACATATCAACTAATTCGTCCCATTTTTATGTATATCAGCTTTTGATAGCATCGCCGTGAGGAATGTGATTCGATATCTTTTTATAAATAAGGAAGGTCACTATTGAGTTGACGCCGGCCTTGATAGCGTTGAAGGGGATTATCACCGGAACTATCATTTTCAGAACGACTTCTCTTGGCGTTCCCATAAAGATAGGCGTGAATATGGTGTTCCAAACACACATGGCCAATATCATTACGACCGAACCGACGATAAGGGCCTTTACGGCTGTCTTTTTGCTGCGGTTGTTTTTATACATGTTTCCGGCGGCTATTGTGAAAAAGCCTGTGGCAAAAATGTGCATCATTACGCCGATAATGCCGCTTTGGGAGCTGACGGTGAAGCCCTGTATAAATGAAACGACGGCGGTAAGTATAAATCCGCTCAGCGGGCCGTAAAGGAATGTGCAGATGAATATGGGTATATCCGCAGGGTCGTATTCCAGAAACGGGGCGGCGGGGAATATAGGAAAATGAACGAGATACACAAGTATTATCGATACCGCTCCCATCATTCCCATTGTTGTAAGTTTTCTGATTTGTGTTGATCTTTCCATTTTTAAATCCTCCTTAAATGATAAAAATTATAAAGTCTAGGACATAAAAAACGCGCCCGTAGGGCGCGCAAAAAAAAGAACTAACAGTTCCTTTATCCGGACTATTACCGTCGGTTCGGGGATCTAACCCAAATCAACCCCAAAGGGGCTCTCGGACTCAAGCCAAAGGCTTTTTACCGCCGGTGAGGAATTGCACCTCGCCCTAAAACTGATATAAGTATACTGTTTAAGAACAGTAAAGTCAATAGCAACAAATTTCTTATTGGAATATCAATCCTCGTCATCCCAGTCGTCGTCTCCGGGCTCTCCGCCGGCCAATATACCGCAGAAACTTATCGCGGTAATGCTGCCAAAGATTATACCGATTATTGCCACAATCATAAGACATACATACTTTACGATTCTTGTTATATCAAGGTTATAAGGGTTCATTCCGATTCTCCTCTCAAATTCTTTTATTAAAGTATATATCAAATTTTAGGCAAGGGCAACAAAAAGAGAACGGAATATTTTTATAAAAGATACATTTTTGAATCAGCCTCGATTATTTTCCTGATCGGCCTGCATGGGTTTCATACGGCTATATATTCGCATGGAATGTCTTTGACAACAACACTTTCCGCGCTTGTTACAGTGCTCTTGCCGATACGGACTCCGACGCGGACAGTGCCGGATTTTTTAACAAATGCTCTGAAATTGGCGTTCCGGTTCTGCCGTCGGAAAGATTTTCTGTAGGCGTAGCGGCGGCTATATAAGAGCGCACTGTCAGCGCCTAAAACGCCGTAGGAATCAGAGGAAGGGCTGGAAAGGCTAATGTCAATGACCCGCTGAGGCCTATTCGAGAAACGCCTTGCTATTTATAAGATGACCGAGCGGCTTAATTGACAATATACAAATATAGTGCTATATTTTCAAAATAGACCGCAAAGATGATTAAGGAGAATTATTATGGACAAAAAAGAAAAGGTACTTGTTGTAATAGATATGCAGAACGATTTTATAGACGGCTCATTGGGAACGAAAGAGGCTCAGGGCATAGTGGAAAACGTGGTCAGAAAAATAAAGACATATGAGCCGCAGAACATATATGCCACGAGGGACACCCACTATGAGAATTATCTTGAGACGAGCGAGGGTCAAAACCTCCCTGTCGTACACTGCGTGAAGGACACAAACGGCTGGGAGATCAGATGTGAAGTAGCCGAGGCGCTTGCAGGGGCGAAGATCATCGACAAGCCGACCTTCGGAAGCACTGACCTTGCCGACATACTTTTTGCCAGAAACGAGAAAAGCGGTATCGAGATAGAGCTTGTGGGACTTTGCACGGATATATGCGTTGTTTCAAACGCCCTCCTGTTGAAGGCGAAAATTCCTGAGGTAAAGATCTCCGTTGACGCCGCCTGCTGCGCCGGCGTTACTCCCGAGACACATAAGGCCGCCCTTGAGACAATGAAAATGTGCCAGATAAATATAAAGGACTGATACAGAAAAAGCCTGTTATACGTCCTTAAGGGTATCTTTGCCGACATCCTTAGCTAAAATCAGAAAATGATTCGCAATGAGAGCCATATGAATGCCGCAGGCGAAAAACGCCAGCATTACGAATATGTAGTCCCTTGCCATAAAGGCGGATCTGAAAAGCTCAGATGTGCTTATGGCCGGTTTTTCGGCGGCGTTTACCATACCCGTGCGGCCGTCCTGATCTTTTCGGAAAGCCTTGGAGTGATGGTACCCATAAGAATTCCGTAGGAAACGGCTCCGATACCGCCTGGGAGCAATATTCCGAGCACAAGCATAAGCTACAGCGCTGACTTGCGGAAGGGAATAAGCATAACTCCGGCAGCCGAGCATATAATACCGACAAGGAGCGAGAATTTGTTTCACTTTTTATCGACTCCGATGCCGAATATTGGCTGAGTTATGCAAAAGCAGAGATGACCGACCGCAAGGACAAAGCTTACGGAAGCAAATACCAGACCGGTATTCTCAACTATTGATTTAAGCATCGAAATTGTTTCTGATACCGCAGTTCATCATATAAACGCAGCAGGCGCCCGGTGCGAGAAGAACAACTGACAGTGCCGGGCTGCTTTTCCATTATTATTTCTCACGAATATAATAAAGATAACAGATATAAAATTTCCCTAGGAGTTTTATTGTGATATTATAAATCAAAGATTTAAAAATAAAAATGCAAATAAATTAATTATTCAGTATCAAAAAAATACCGTTACCGTTAGGCGGACAGGGAGAAAGAAAACTTTTTAAAATAAGTCGGGAAATGTCTTGAATAATGTTGAAACTTGCAGTAAAATGTATATAGGGTCATTGGGTCCTTATGGTGGATCTGTTTTATTGATTCTCTTATGTTAGTGGGAGGTTGCAATATGAGGGGTTTAGGAAAGTGTTTTATCGTCGGTGCGGCTGTTATGCTTATGTCGGTTTCGGCATATGCGGGTGAGGTCGTTAACTCCAACGCGAGTATATATGTAAATGGTAAAGAGATCGTTGATGCTTCGGCGAAAATATATGAGGGTTATACAATGGTCCCTGTCAGGTTTATAGCCGAGAGACTGGGCTGCCAGGTCATTTGGGACGATGCCCAAAGGAAGGTCACTATCAAGGACGGGGGAACGGTCGTTAACTTTACCGAGGGCGTAAAGACTATGGTGGTTGACGACAAGATAAAGGAAATACCTGTTGAACCGATAATTTCCGACGACAGGGTGTATGTCCCGTTAAGATCGGTTTCCGAAGGACTTGACATAGATGTTACCTGGAACGAGATGACAAGGACGGTCTCGGTGTATTCGGCGGCAGCGGCCAGAGCCGAATATAACAGCGATTATTCCGAGGCTCCGGAGGCGGCTGTCACGACGGTATACCTTAGAACGGGAGAGGATATAGTCGTTCCCGTCAACTGCGATCCCACACTGGCTATGGAGGTAGAGCTTGACGAGGATAAGGAGGATATTTGTGAGATAAAGGAAGGCTATTTCGACGGAAATAAGGCCGTATTTATCCATGCCAACGGGAGAGGAACTGCCGGCATCACGCTTTATTATAAGGGATTTGAAAGCACTAATTATTATAAGACCTATATAAATGTGCGTGTTGTGGACAGCAAGGAAAAGGCGCTGACTAACTTTGACGATATGCTTAAGGGCAGAGAGCTTTATTATAAAGATATTCTGAATGAGATAGTTGGTAATCAGAGAGCAATAGAGGCGGACAACGGACTTTTTGTATTTGACAGAGACGATGACGAATATGAGAAGCTCTATGTAGGCGACGAGGGAATGCTTGTTATACCGGTAGATTACAACGCTGACGCCAGCGGCGTGTTCGACATTTCTTATGATTTTGAGAGCGCTATAGACTGCAGATGGGGAGTTTACGAGGATAAGCAGGCGGTTATGATCACGGCCGACAACTATGACCTTGTTCCTGTACGAATATCCTTCAGAGAGAATAACAGCGGAAAGGTTTCTTTCACAGTCACTGACAGAGATATGTCGGTCGAGGAAACTCCGGTCGTACATTCTTACGGAAATAACGATACTGACACGACATGGTGGGATTTCTACGTAAGGGGCATTGTGGAAGGCGCTCAGGCGCTTAAGGACAAGAACTCACTGGTTAAAGACAGGATCATATATGTAAGATAAAAACAAACACTGACAAAGTGTATTATAAAAACATTAATAAAAAGCAATGAATGCGTGCAGTTAAAACATTCATTGCTTTTTATGTTTTCTTATGGAACCGATCATTGGTCTGCCTTTTTAAAATTTATGTTTCATTGATTCGATGCCTACAAACGACGCCGTTGAGGTAACAACGGTTTTGCCGGTGTTTTTTGACATGCCCGTTGCCGTCATGTTTATTATCCTTTTGCCCCATGACTCTATTTTGGCCTTTACAAGAAGCGTATCGTCTAAAAAAACAGGGTTCAGAAAGTTAGTTGTCATTGTGACAGTCGGAGGGATATAGTCGTTGTCGGATAGCGCGAATATAAGTATTCCGTATGCCATGTCGAGAGCCGTACAGATAAGTCCTCCCATCATCGCTCCGTAAGGGTTAAGATGACGATTCGATATGGGAAAGGCAAGGGTAAGGTATTTTTCCTCGGCCGAAAAGTCGTATGGCTCGCATTCCATATCCAGCGTCATAGGACTGTCCGCTGAGCGATTCCTTTCGCGCTCCCTTAACTGCGCAAATCTATTATTCAACTTTTCAAACATTTTATCATGTTTATTTTCCATTTTACGCTCTCCTTAAATATTTGTCTCTGTAAAAAGTCTAACACCATTTTGATATGATAACAAGTATATTTTTCCTTAGCCTAAGGAATAATATCACTGAGGTGAATAAATATGCTTACTAAGGAATATGACAGGCTCGATGAGCCGATCGAGCTTTCGGAGGCTGTAAGACTCCATTATTTCAATGAGGATAAGTTTAATACAAATGTTATCTCCGTTGTCTGGACCGTCCCGGCCAAAAGGGAAACGGCTACGCTGATAGCTCTGCTGGCGGAATCGCTGCGACTTGGCCCCGGCGGAAACAGGAGTGACCTTGAGAAGCGGCTGGCACGTATGTACGGAGCCGTACTCGAAAGCGTAGTCGTGCAGAAGGGAGGCAGACAATTGCTCGCGCTGAATATGGAATGCGTCAGCGATGAGGCCGCCGGTGAAAAGGTGTTCAAAAATGCCGCTATGCTAATGAGGGAAACGCTTGAGACAAAGATAAGCGAGAGCGCGTTTAAGCAGGCGAAAAACAGTCTAAAAACAGCGCTCAGAGAGAAACAGGATTCACCGGCGGCATATGCTGTGGAAAGACTGATAGATATTGTTTATCCGGACGACGCTTTCTCTGTCCACTGCGACGGCTATGCGGCGGATATTGACTCCGTGAGCGTAAGAGATGTAAACGAGCTGTTCAATGACCTTAGAGAAACGGCGCATACAGATATTTTTATCAGCGGAGGAATGGGCGAAAAAGCAGCGGTGGAAACGGCGGAGAGCTTTATCGGAAGAAGGGGCGGGATACACAAGCTGCCTGTTGATGAGGTCAGCGAGGCCGGAGGCTGCGCCGAAAAGAACGAGAGCAGAAGCATAGGACAAAGCAGAGTAGCCGTAGCCTACGCGTCAGAGCTTGACGCATGGGGCAAGGAATGGCGCGTCGGCCTTGTTCTCAGGGAGATACTCTGCGGAGCGGGTTCCTCAATGCTGTATGATAGGGTAAGGCAGGAGGAGGGTCTTTGCTATTATATTGGCGGCAGGCTTATGAGGTTCCGAATGTTATATGTGATCGACGCCGGGGTAGCGCCCGGTAGTGAGGAAAAAACCATAAAGCTAATTGATGAAGCGATAAACAACACCTGCATCAGTGACGACAGACTGGAGGCCGCCAAAAAGGCCGTTCTGAGAGAGCTTAAGGCCACGGAGGACAGAAGATTCGGGATAATTAACGAAAAAATGAATGAAATGCTCCTTGGCGTGACTGTTGACCACAATGCCGGAAGGGACATAGAGTCCATAACGGCTGACGACGTATCAGCGGCGGCCAAGGGTCTTTGCAGAAAGGGAATATTTATTCTCTCTGCCGAAAATCGATAAGGAGGGATAAGCTATGGAGGTCAGGCTCGACTGTCCATCGGGCTGTGAGACGATACATCACAGACTCAAATGCGGGGCGCGGGTGTATATACTGCCAAGGGAGAGAAATATAAGCGTCGGGGCCATTGCCGTAGGCTTTGGAGCCGCCGATACGGAATTCACATACAATGGGAAATATTACCGTGTGCCATACGGTACGGCCCATTTCCTGGAGCATCAGATGTTTGAACAGCCATATGGAAGCGCTTCGGCAAAATTTACTGAATTGGGAGCGGAGTCCAATGCCTTTACCGATGCGGGAAAGACGGTTTATTATTTTAAAACCGCCGAGAACTTTATGGAATGCCTGAGGGTTTTGCTGGACCTTGTGAAAACTCCGTTTTTTGAAAATAAAAGCGTTGAAAACGAAAAAAGCATAATCGAAAACGAGATAAATATGTACGCCGACGATCCAAGCTGGCGGGCGTTTTTTGAGGCCGCCGGACAGCTTTATCCGGAAAGCCCGATTTCTCACGAGATAGCCGGAAATGTCCAGAGCGTTGAAAATATAAATCCGGAGGTGCTTTATGCCTGCCATGAGGCTTTTTACACACCGCGGAATATGACTATAATATGCGGCGGAAATATTAAGGCCGATGAGGTAATGGCCGAGGCCGAAAGGGCGCTTGGCGGAGCCGAAAAAAAGACGGCGGAGGCCAAATGCTTAAAAAGAGAGCCGGCAGGCGGTATGACCGAAATAGAAATGGACGTTTTACTGCCCAGATTTTGTATCATGTATCCGGTGGAGCCGGCAGGCAAAAGAGAGGAAAGGACATTTATCTTAAGACTTATCGCCGACTACGCCTTTGGCGAAGGCTCGAAGTTTTTCAGAAAAATGTCGGAGCTGGGGATAATGAATGAGCCGCCCGTCGTTGAGGTCTATGAGCATAAGGGAATAGGTTACTTCGCGGTCAGCGGAACGGCATATGACACAAAAAGGGCACTGGCGGCTGTTGACAAAACACTTTCGGCGGTAAAGAAAAGCGGTATCAACGATAAGGATTTCGAGCGTGAGCACCGGAAACTGACAGGACGCTTCATACGGTCCGTTGATGACTGTGAGACGGCGGTCATGTCTCAGGCAGAATTCAGGGAAGCGTCACTGGCGCAGACCGCGGAGGCACTTCGTAAAATTTCGGCGGAACAATGCGCGGACGTTTTGAACGCTGTCGGGGACAAAAGCGGAAGCTGTACAGTCAGAAAGCCATAAACAGCTTGATATAAAAATATCTCTGTGTTAGAATGTTCCATAAGAATTTTTATGGAGGTAGAGGATATGCCGGAAATATGGTTTCCCAATCTTGGGATAAAAATAGACACGCTCAGCAGAGTGGCATTTAAGGTGTTTGGACTGGAGATATACTGGTACGGGGTCTTTATAGGCATTGGTATAGTGCTGGGAACATATCTTGCCATGCGGTATATGAAAAAAACAGGGGGAAACCCTGACGACGTGCTGGATTTCATGCTCTACGGAATAATACTGTTCATCGTAGGGGCAAGGCTTTACTACGTGGCCTTCAGCTGGGAGCTTTATAAGAATGACCCGATGGATATATTCAATCTCAGGGAGGGCGGACTCGCTATTTACGGCGGAATAATAGCGGCGCTTATATTCGGCGTTTTCTATGTGAAAAAACGAAGGCTGAGCTTTTGGTACATGGCGGACGTTATTGTGCCGTCGGTCCCGCTGGGACAGGCGATAGGACGCTGGGGGAACTTTTTCAACCGAGAGGCGTTCGGACGATATACCGACGGACTTTTCGCTATGAGATACCGGCTCTCTCAGGTGTCCTCAGCCAATCTTACAAAAGAGATACTGAATAACACTGTGGTGGAAGGTGGGGTGGAATATATTCAGGTACACCCGACATTCCTCTATGAGTCCATGTGGAACATAGGCGTATTTATAATACTCCTGCTTTTGAGAAAAAGCGGAAAATTCAGCGGAAGGATATTCGCGTGGTACCTGATCCTTTACGGGATAGGCAGAGCATGGATAGAGGGACTCAGGACTGACAGTCTGTATCTGTTCAACAGCGGCATAAGGGTGTCGCAGGCGCTGAGCGCGGTAATGGTAATCGCCGGCATAATTATGTTGATTTTGATAAAGGGAGACGGCTCGGAAAAGGGAATAATTTCAGAGGATAGCCGGGAATAAATTACCAGTTTCAAATATGACTAAAAAACAGCTTTTACAAGCTGTTTTTTTTATTGAAAAAATAGAGCCGCATACCCTTGTAATTTCTAAAAAAGTTCTTTATAATGGTGATAAGTGGTGGTTAGTGGTAGAAAGTAGAGGAAATGTGGCCGATTTTGACATTGATGGGCCGGAAAACGCGATGGGAGGTGAGATGAGATGTTCATAGGTGAGTATTCGCATAGTCTGGACGCAAAGGGCAGGCTTATTGTACCTGCGAAGTTCCGTGAAGGTCTTGGAGAGCATTTCATCGTTACCAAAGGCATTGACAGATGCCTTTATATTTATCCCAGAAGCGAGTGGGAGGTCTTTGAGGCCAAACTGCGCCAGCTTCCTCTTGCCAACGCTGACGCCCGCCGTTTCACCAGATTCTTCCTTTCGGGAGCGGTGGAATGCGATGTGGATAATCAGGGAAGAATAATAATTCCGCAGAGCTTAAGAAATTACGCCGGACTTATCAAAGAGGTCGTTTCAGCCGGAGTTGGCTCAAGGATAGAGATATGGAGCAAGGATAAGTGGGATACTGAGTGCGACCCTGACAGGCTGGACGACAGCATTGTTGAGTCAATGGGACTGTTCGGCATTTAAAATTACCCGAAGGAGTAGTTGATAGTGGAATTTAATCATGTTTCGGTCCTCCTTCGCGAGGCTGTTGACGGACTTAATATTAAGCCGGACGGAATATATGTAGACGGTACTCTGGGCGGCGGAGGCCATTCGCTTGAAATAGCCAAAAGGCTTACACAGGGCGGACATCTTTACGGCATAGACCGTGATATGGACGCGATCGAGGCCGCCGGTGAAAGGCTTAAAGACTATCCGGACGTATTTACAGCTGTTCATGGGAATTTTTATAACGCCGCTGAGATACTTGACGAGCTTGGAGTTGAAAAGATAGACGGCTTTCTTCTGGATCTGGGAGTGTCCTCCCACCAGCTCGATGAGGCCGACAGAGGCTTTTCCTATATGCAGGACGCGCCGCTGGATATGAGAATGGACAGAGGCTCCCCGTATACGGCCTGGAACGTCGTAAATGAAAAATCTGAAAAGGAGCTTAACGATATAATCTTCAAATACGGAGAGGAAAAATGGGCGAAGCGTATAGCCCGGTTTATAGTTGCCGAGAGGGAGAAAAAAACTATAGACACGACCTATGAATTGGTCGAAGTGATCAAAAAGGCGGTCCCAAAGGGAGCAAGGCGGGACGGCCCGCACCCGGCTAAAAGAACATTTCAGGCCATAAGGATAGAGGTAAACGGCGAGCTTGCCATACTTGACAGAGCCGTTGACGATATGACCTCAAGGCTTAATGTGGGCGGAAGAATGTGTATAATCACCTTCCATTCCCTTGAGGACAGAATAATTAAAAACGCAATGAAAAGACATGAAAACCCGTGTACGTGTCCGCCGGAATTCCCTGTATGCGTCTGCGGCAAGGTTCCCGACGGCAAAGTGGTGACAAGAAAGCCTGTCGCTCCTTCCGATGAGGAGCTGGAGAGCAATCCAAGAGCAAGAAGCGCAAAGCTCAGAATTATGGAAAAAATCTAAAACGTCAGGAGAGAACGTGAACAATGGATTTTTCAGGAAATGAGATTTCTTATATGGACTACAGAAGCAAGAAGAGCTATAATAGCTACAGTAGCTATAACTATGGCTCGGCTGCTTATGAAATAGATTTCGATAGAAGAAAAAGGGAAGAAGAAAACAGACAGCGTGAGGAAGAAAGAAGAAAAAAGCTCGCCGCCCGTGAAAGAGTTGAGAGAAGTCTGAATATAAGGCGTTCCGTACAGCTTGTGGCGGCAACAGCGGTATTCTTTTTCGGCTGTGTGCTTACTATTACGGCTATTTCATCGGTTGCGGAAATGCGGTATCAGATAACCGAGCTTAAAGAGGAGTTGAGCGTTGTTCAGAATGAGAATATCGTACTCGCCTCGGAAATAAGCGATACCATAAATCTCGACTACATTGAGGACAGAGCGGTAAACGAGCTGGGCATGGCAGAGCCGCAGAGCTATCAAATCAAAAATATCAGCGTACCCGAACAAAGCTATACTGTTCAGTACAGCGAGGAAACAAATGACACTCCCGAGGTCAATGCGGAGCTTCTGAAAGAATTCTTCCTTAAAGGCTGATAAAGAAACGGAATGATGAATATTGAAAAATAGAAAAAAACAAATGCAGAACAGAAGAATAAGACGCCAGCGTTTTATTCTTTTTGTTATGACGGTGATTTTGGCGGTGCTTATCGGAAGGATCGCGTATCTGAAGATAGTCAAGGGCGAGGAATATGAAAACGCGGCCAAGAGCCAGCAGACAGAGGACTATGACACAACGATAGTGGCAAACAGAGGCTCCATTGTGGACAGAAACAATCAGGCGTTTGCCGTATCAACGAGGGTTTATGATCTTGCGCTTGACGTAAGGGTGCTTGTAAGCTCGTATGATGAGAAAATTCAGGAACAAACGATCTCAACACTGGCGAGTATAGATTATCTGAATCTTGATTATGCGACGCTTAAATCTTATATAGTTACGGACGCCAACGGAGTGCCTGCGGCGGACACAAACTGGAAGGTGCTTGCGAAGCAGCTTTCCAGAGAGCAAAAGGAAGAAATAGAGGCCCTTGGACTTAAGGGAGTTGTTTTCGGGGCCAACACAAAGAGAAGCTATCCTCTGGGTTCGGTAGCCGCTGATGTGATCGGGTTTATACGCGGCGACAGCTCATGGGGACTGGAAAACAAGTATAATAAGGAGCTTTCGGGTGTAGACGGCCGTGAGTATAAGACCTATGACGGAAGCTCATCGGCCATAATACAGTCGGTAGACGCGCAGGACGGCTCTACGATCGTTACGACACTTGACTACAATATACAGCAGTACGCTGAACAGGCGGTAGCGCAGGCGGTGGCGGATTTTTCGCCGGAACACGCCGCTGTACTTGTAATGAATCCCAATACGGGTGAGGTATACGCTATGGCGGATTACCCTTCGTTTAACGCCAATACGCCCGGAAACCCGACTGAGTTGTATACATCAGAGGAGTTTAAGACCGAATGGGAAGCCATGACGGATGAGGAACAGACGGAATTCTTGATGGACAGTTGGCAGAACTTCAACGTATCCTATAACTTTGAGCCGGGCTCAATTTACAAGCCCATGGTAGTGGCGGCGGCTCTCGACGAGGGTATAATCAGCGAGACCGATACCTTCTATTGCAGCGGCAGCAAAACTGTTTATGAGGACACCATGAACTGCTGGCAGCGTTCGGGACACGGAACCGAGACCTTGGAGGAGGTTTTGGCCAACTCGTGCAACGTAGGGATGATGGATATTGCTGAAAAGATGGGCAGAAGCCTTTTCTATAAATACCAGAAGGACTTTGGCTTTGGTGACAAGACGGGTATAGACCTGATTGGCGAGGAGGCCGGAGTGCTGTATGCGGAGAACGCGATTGGCCCCGTTGAGCTTGCTACAATGAGCTTCGGACAGGGCTTTGAATGTACGGCTATACAGGTGCTTTCGGCTTTTTCAGCAGTAATAAACGGCGGGGATCTTATGCAGCCTTATGTCGTTTCTAAGATAATGGATTCCGACGGAAATGTGACCTATGAGAAAACGCCGACTCTTGTCAGAAAGGTGATCAGCCAGGAAACAAGCGATACCGTAAGAACTTATCTTAGAGCTGTTATTAACGGCGGTACAGGTAAAAAAGCCAAAATAGACGGATACGACATCGGCGGTAAGACGGGTACGGCTCAGTCAGGTATACGTTCCAATGAAAATTATGTAGTTTCATTTATTGGATTCTTACCTGTTGACAATCCCGAGATAATAGCAATAGCCATACTGGACAGGCCGGCGGAATATGTAGAGGGTTCTACATCTACGGCACCCATGCTTAAAGGACTTCTCGAGAATATTATTAAATATCTCGGAATACCTAAAACGGAGGAGGTAAGCAGCACTTCTTCATCGTCAAATGATTCAGTTGTGCTTGATGATCTTACATTATATTCTACTAATGAGGCTATCACGTATCTGACTCTTAAGGGACTTGACTATCAGATAGTCGGGGAAGGAAGCGTGGTAACAAGCAGCGCTCCGCACGCCGGAACAGAGGTGGCCGAGGGCTCCAAGATAATAGTATACGTAACAAAGGGCGAAGATGACGATAACATGACCCAGATACCGAGCGTACTCGGAAAAACCTATGATGAGGCCATACAGACCATAATGGACGCCGGATTGTCAGCTGTGGTCAACGGCGATGAGAATGGCGTTGTCATTAACCAAAGTCCTAAAAAAGGTGAGTATGTCATTAAGGGAAGCGAGGTCAAGCTGGAATTTGCCCTTAAGGACGGACTGTCAAGTACTACAAGCACAACGGAGCCTGAGACGGGCGACGGTACGGCTTCCCAGCCTATAGTAAGCTCGGGCAATATAGTTCCGACAACAAAACGAAAAAGCGGAACAAAGGTCAGCTAAATAAAGTAAAAGCTCTGCCTTATGTCGCATCATCATAAGAAACCATAGATACTAAAAAGCCCTGAATGTCGGCTGCTGCGTTAAAAAGCCTCGCCGTGCCAAATCCGGCACGGCTGTGTTTTTTGCCTTGCAATCCGTGCTATTCAGGACTTTTAATTATTTATTATGTTTTCTTTTTCGGACGCTCCTTAAGCGGAGCTTTTTTTCATCGGGATATTATCGCTCCCACATATGCAAAAGCCGGACAGCATATATTTAATAAGATAATATGCGGGGTGATCGCGATGGATAGATTGTCATTCAGGGGCAGAAAGCGCCTTCTTATAGCTTTGATAATATTTATTGCCTGTCTGGTCGTGCTGGGTGTGAGAGTTGGCTATATAATGCTGACTAAGGCGGACGACTATCAGCCGCAGGCCTACGAACAGCAGACAAGGGACAGACTGATTACGCCAAAAAGAGGGAGCATACTTGACAGAAACGGAGTAGGTATCGCGCTTACGGAGTCCGTCAGCGCTGTGTCGGTAATACACGCCCAGGTGGAAAACAAGGAGGAAACGGCTAAGGCGCTTTCGGAAATACTGGAAATGGATTACGACAGGGTGCTTAAGGCCGTGGAGGAACGAGTGGCGTTAAAAAGGATAAAGACAAAGGTTGATAACGAGACCGCGGCCAAAATAAGGGCGCTGGAGCTGCCCGGCGTGATGATAGATGAAGATGTGGAGAGGATATACCCGTATTCAACACTGGCAGCTAATGTCATCGGGTTTGTCGGTAAAGACAATCAGGGGATAATAGGTCTTGAGAGCAAGTATGAGGAATATCTTAAAGGACAGGCAGGGAAAATACTGACGCAGACAGATTCCAAGGGACTGCGTGTAAGTGACGCTGAGGAAAGAGTGGAGCCTGTAGACGGAGAAAACCTTGTTACAAGCATAGATGTGGTGATACAGCAATACGCGGAGCAGGAAATTCAGGCGGCAGTGGAGGCAAAGAGCGCGAAAAGCGGGCTCATAATAGTAATGAACCCACAAAACGGCGAGATATACGCTATGGCAAATTATCCGACCTTTGATCTCAACGATCCGTTTACGATAAACGACAAGGAATTGGCAGTCATGTGGGACACCTTCACGAACGAGGAGCAGAACGACTATCTCAATCAGATGTGGAGGAACAAAGCCATAAACGATACATATGAGCCGGGCAGTACCTTCAAAATAGTTACGGCGTCGGCAGGACTTGAGGAGGGAGTAATAACGCTCGACAGTACTTTTACCTGCACAGGCTCGCTGACTGTGGGCGGCAGGCAGATAAAGTGCTGGCGTTATCCGAGAACTCACGGCACCCAGACCTTTGCCGAGGGCGTAAGAAATTCCTGCAATCCCGTGTTTATGCAGGTGGCCGAAAGGATAGGCGCGGAGACATTTTACGATTATATGGTGAAATTCGGGTTCAATGAAAAGACCGGCATAGATCTGAACGGAGAGGCTGTCGGAATACTCCATAAAAAGGAGGACATCGGCCCTGTAGAGCTTGCGACAATGAGCTTCGGACAGACATTCCAGATTACGCCGATACAGCTTCTCAGGGCGGCCGCGGCTGTCGTGAATGGCGGAAGGCTCATAACTCCGCATTTTGCCATAAGGACCGAGGACGACAACGGATTCATACTGAACACCTTCGAGTGGCCGGAAAGCGGAACGGTCATAAGTGAGGAAACAAGCGCCATGATGCGGGAAATACTTGAATCCGTAGTGGCGCAGGGAACCGGAAACAAGGCGCAGGTCGAGGGATATAGAATAGGCGGAAAGACCGCCACAAGCCAGAAGCTTCCAAGAGGAAGCGGCAAATATATAGCCAGCTTCATGTCGTTTGCTCCGGCTGACGCTCCGACAGTTATGGCACTGGTGCTGATAGACGAGCCGCAAGGAGGATATTACGGCGGAAGCGTGGCGGGACCAGTCATGAAGGACCTGCTTTCAAATATACTTCCTTATCTGAATATACCGAAAAACGCGGTTTCTAACTGAACTTTAACAGCAGGGAGTTATTTACATTACAAATTCGCTGTGCTATAATTTACTAGTTATAGAAACCGATTAGCAGAAGGAGATTTTGACAATGAAACTTGAACAGCTCATTAAAGATATAGATCATGAAATAAAACAGGGCTCGCCGGAAACGGAGGTCAGCAATATAAGATATGACTCAAGAAGCGTTGAAAAAGGCGACCTGTTTGTGTGTGTTACAGGCTTTCAGACAGACGGACATAAGTACGCGAAGTCGGCCGTTGAGAAGGGAGCTTCAGTCATAGTCGCCGAGCACATGGCCGAGGGAATGGATAAGGACGGACTGACTGTTGTTATTACGGAAAACACAAGAAGGGCGCTGGCGCTTATTTCCGCGGCATTCTATGGTTATCCGTCTGAAAAAATGAATGTCATAGGCGTAACGGGAACAAACGGAAAGACAACTACTACATATTTAATAAAGACGATATTTGACAGACTCGGATACAAAACAGGAGTTGTAGGGACCATAGGAAATATGATAGGAGACAGAAAGCTCCATACCGAAAGGACAACGCCGGAAAGCCTTGAGCTTCAGGAGCTTTTTGCGGAAATGGCCGACGAGGGAGTTACAAATGCCATTATGGAGGTTTCCAGCCATTCGCTTGCCCTTGACAGGGTTGCCGGAGTTAAGTATTCGACGGCTATTTTTACAAACCTCACACAGGATCATTTAGATTTTCACAAAACTATGGAAAACTATATGAAGGCCAAGGGAATACTTTTCTCAATGGCTGACAAGGCCGTGATAAATATAGACGATGAGGCCGGAAAATATATGAGAAGTGTCGCAAAAGGCAAGGTCATAACAACAGGGATCGACCATGAGGACGCTGATCTCCGTGCCGAGAATATATCCATAACGGCCGAGGGCGTAAGCTATACGCTGGATTATGAAGGAAAACAGTATCCGGTCAGGCTCAATATACCGGGAAGATTCAGTATATATAATTCACTGGGAGCGATTGGAGCCTGCCTGCTAAACGGGATCGGTATGGAAGATATTCTTGAGGGACTTTCGATGAATAAGGGAGTCGCGGGACGTTTCCAGTCGATACCGAATGATTTGGGAATAACGGCTATAGTTGACTATGCCCATACTCCCGACGGACTTGTAAATGTACTTGATACGGCCCATGAGTTTGCCAAGGGAAGGATAATAACTGTTTTCGGCTGCGGCGGAGACAGGGACAGGACAAAGCGTCCGTTGATGGCGGAGGCTGTAGGCAGACGCTCTGATTTCGCTATCATCACAAGTGATAACCCCAGAAGCGAGGACCCAAATGCCATAATTGACGACGTTGAGGTAGGAATCATACCTACAAAATGTCCCTATCATAGAATAGTTGACAGAAGGGAAGCTATCAACGAGGCAGTCAGAATGGCAAAAGAGGGCGACATAGTGATAGTTGCCGGAAAAGGTCACGAGGACTATCAGATTTTCCCCGACAGAACGATACATTTTGACGATGCCGAGGAAATAGCAAAGGCGTGTGAAAGCATAAGGAGATAACATATGATACCAATTGGTACAGGTCGGGCCGCGGAGCTTGCCGGCGGCAGACTTATTGGAAATAATGATCAGATAAATTATATAACTACGGATTCAAGGGCTGTCAGGGACGGAAGCCTTTTCGTGGCGGTAAAGGGCGAGAGGTTTGACGGACACAGCTTTATAAATAAGGCATGGGAGGCCGGAGCTGTCTGCGTACTCAGCCAGAAGGAATTTGACGTTCCTAAAGGGAAGTCGCTTATACTTGTTGAGGATACAAGGAAGTCGTTTTTGAGGCTTGCCGGCGGCTACAGAGATCTTTTTGATATTCCATTCACGGCTGTAACCGGCAGTGTCGGCAAGACGACGACAAAGGATATAATCGCCGGAGTTCTCTCGGAGGGCTTCAGCGTGCTTAAGACAAGCGGCAATTTCAATAACGACATCGGTGTTCCGATAACGCTGTTTTCGCTCGAAAGGGAGCATAGCGCCGCTGTTATTGAGATGGGAATGAACCACAAGGGCGAGATCGACGTTTTGGCCGAGGCTGTAAAGCCTGATGTGGGAGTAATAACGAATGTAGGTGTGTCACATATCGAAAATCTTGGCTCGAGAGAAGGAATACTCAGGGCGAAATGTGAGATGTTTCCGCATATAAAGAGCGGCGGCTGCGCCGTTCTTAACGCCGATGACGAAATGCTTTCTAAAATTCACGGAAGAGAAAGTGAATACGGTCTGCCAAATGATGTAAACACAATGTGGTACGGAACCGACAGCAGCTGTGAGATCTGGGCCGAAAACATCGAGCTCCTCGGTATTGACGGGGTAAGCTGCACGATACATACGCCAAGAGGGGCCTTTGACACGACTATCTCCGTGCCGGGCAGACACATGGTGTATAACGCGATGGCGGCTGCCGCTGTGGGGATCATCAGAGATATGGATACGGCGGATATAAAGAGGGGCCTTGAGAGATTTGCCCCCACAGGTATGCGAATGGAAAGGTCAGTGCTTTCAAACGGGGCAACACTGATCGACGATTCATATAACGCCAATCCGGTTTCAACAAAGGCGGCGATCGACGTACTGGTGTCCTGCGGAGGTAAAAAATGCGCAATTTTGGGAGATATGTTTGAGCTTGGCGAGTTTACCGACGAAATGCACAGGGAGGTCGGCCTTTACGCCGCCGCGAAGGGCGTAAACAGTGTAATAGCCATAGGAAAGGCTTCGTTTAATATATATGAGGCCGCTGTCGGGGCAGGTATGAAGGACGCGGTCCATTTTGACACTGTTGATGATTTTATTTCATCGGGCTTTGTTCCGCAGGGAACTGTACTTATCAAGGCCTCGCACAGTATGAATTTTGGAAAAATAGCTGATTATTTCAAAGGAATTTAACAGCTTTAATTAAAGGAGTTATACAAATGAGTTTATTAATTAAGGGAATCTATGCGTTAATAATAGCCTTTGTGCTGGGAGTGCTTATATGCCCTGTCCTTATCCCGTTTCTGCATAAGCTGAAATTCGGACAGACCGTGCGTAATGACGGTCCGCAGACGCATTTGCAGAAGAACGGCACACCGACGATGGGCGGACTGTCCTTCCTTGCGGCGATGACAATCTCGACACTTGTGATGAGGCCGGGTATGGACGCTATCGTTATAGTTCTTGTCACGCTGGGGTTTGGCGTTGTAGGATTTTTGGACGATTATATAAAAATTTCAAAAAAACGCTCCCTCGGACTGACACCCAAGCAGAAGCTGGCGGGACAGCTTGTTGTGGCCGTGATTTTTACAGCGTATCTCGCCGCGACAAGGGGAACAGATATTTATATACCGTTTATGGACGGAAAAATGTGGCATATGGGGCTCATACTCTATGTTCCGTTCTGCATAATAGCCATACTGGCAACAGTCAACGGCGTAAACCTTACCGACGGCCTTGACGGCCTTTCCGATGGAGTGACACTTATAGTTACTGTGTTTTTCACCATGTGCGCGTATGCCGCGGACAGCGGCATAGTTACGGTAGGCGGAGCTATGGCAGGCGGACTTCTGGCCTTCCTTATTTTCAACTCATATCCGGCGAAGGTATTCATGGGTGATACGGGCTCGCTCGCTATGGGAGGCTTTGTCGTTTCATTCGCGTTTATGCTCAGGATGCCGTTATTCATACTGATAGCCGGAATAATATACGTTGTGGAGACGCTTTCTGTGGCTATACAGGTAACGGTCTATAAAAAGACAAAGAAGCGCGTGTTCAAAATGGCTCCGCTTCACCATCACTTTGAGATGTGCGGCTGGAAGGAGACAAAGGTCGTCAGGGTATTCTACATCGTGACGACAATAGCCTGCCTTATCGCATTCCTTGGGACCGAGGGAATGTTCTGACGCTGAAAGGGAGATTTAATTATGGATTATTCTGATAAAAAGATAATAGTGTGCGGAATGGCAAGAAGCGGGGTTGCCGCCGCCAGGCTGCTGGCTTCAATGGGAGCCGATGTAACGCTTCAGGACATGAAACCGATGGACGCGCTTATGAAGCTCCATGACATTGAAGGATATAAAAAAGAAGGAATAAAAATTTACGCCGGAGCGAATCCGGACGATATAATTCTTGATTTTGATCTTGCCGTATTAAGTCCCGGCGTTCCCTGCGACCTGCCGTTCATAACGCAGGCCGTAAATAACGGCGTGAAGGTCATAAGTGAGGTGGAGCTGGCGTATACGCTTACACCCTGCCCGGTCTGCGCCATAACGGGAACAAACGGAAAGACCACGACCACGACACTTGCGGGACTTTTGCTTGAAAAAAAATATAAA
This sequence comes from uncultured Lachnospiraceae bacterium, assembly GCA_964493235.1. Classification (GTDB taxonomy): domain Bacteria; phylum Bacillota; class Clostridia; order Lachnospirales; family Anaerotignaceae; genus Metalachnospira. Next base: position 2,676 of record CAZBNY010000006.1, on the reverse strand, counting down.
AATACTGCTGTTGTCGGAAATATCGGTGTGGCGTATTCGGAAAAGGTGCCTTCTCTTAAGGAAAATGACTACGTCTGTGCCGAGATAAGCAGCTTTCAGTTGGAAACAGCACATACATTCAATCCGCATATTTCCGCCGTCCTTAACATTACGCCCGATCATCTGAACAGGCATAAGACAATGGAAAATTATGTGGCTACCAAGGAAAAAATATTTGTGAACCAGACAGTCGATGACTTTACGATACTCAACAAAAATGACGGCTACTGCCTGAAAATGGCCGATAAGACAAACGGCAGGGTATTCTTCTTCTCAAGTGCCGAAAAGCTGGACGAGGGCATATATCTTGACGGGGACGTTATACATATTAAATGGGACGGAATTGACGAAAATCTCATAAACGTAAACGAGCTTAAAATACTCGGCGTGCATAACTATGAGAATGTCATGGCGGCGGCGGCCTGCGCCATTTGCGCCGGTGTGGACATAAACGATATTAGGGACGTGCTGCGTGACTTCAACGGCGTTGAGCATCGTATCGAGTATTGCGGTACATTTGGCGGAGTTGACTGCTACAATGACTCAAAGGGAACCAATCCTGACGCTTCTATCAGGGCGGTCCTTGCTATGAGAAAACCGATAGTCCTTATCGGTGGCGGCTATGATAAGAACTCCGAGTATGATGATTGGGTCAAGCTGTTTAACGGCAGGGTGAAAAAGCTGGTGCTTATCGGCGTGACCGCTCCGAAAATAGCCGAATGCTGTGATAAATACGGATTTAAGGACTATGAGTTCGCCGGAACCTTTGAGGAATGTATCGATAAATGTAAGGCGGCGGCCGAGAAGGGCGACTGCATACTGCTTTCGCCGGCCTGCGCGAGCTGGGGAATGTTCGATAACTATGAGCAGAGAGGCAGGATATTCAAGGAGCTTGTACGAAAATAAATCATTTGTGATATACGACAACTTATTTACAGGAGGTAAAGCATGGCCGACTACAAAAAAAAGAACGGCAACGTCTACCAACTGAATAGAAAGGTAAACGACGATATTCCCGACAGAAGCCGGCTTTATCTGAGAAACCTCATAAATCCGCGCCCGTTTAGGGGTATAGACTATACGGTGCTGATACTTGTTATAATACTTGTCATGTTTGGACTCGTTATGATTTTTTCATCGAGCTATTATTACGCCATGACGGAAGCCAAATTCGGAAATAACAAGTTTTTCTTCTTCAGCAAGCAGCTCAAATGGGCAGTCGTGGGTTTTGCGGCCATGATAGGCTGTATGAGCATAAATACGGAGTTTTTCAGGAGGCTGTCAAAACTGGCGTATCTGGCCATCATCGCGGTACTGGGAGCTGTACTTGTGCTTGGCGTCGCCACAAAGGGTTCGCTGAGGTGGCTGGAGGTTTTCGGAACGTCGATCCAGCCGTCGGAGTTTGCCAAGTTCATAATAATTATCTTTATGAGCGGATATGTCATAAAGAACAGGAACCTGCTGAACGGCAACTTTGTCATGTTCCTGCGATGTTCTTTTCCGGTAATAGTGGCCTTCGTGCTTATTGCCAAGGAAAATCTTTCTACCGGAATAGTAGTAATGGTCGTGGGACTTATGATAATGTTTGTCGCCAGCAATAGAGTGATGAATTTTGTTGTGTTCGGCATAATGGGAATAATCGGATTTATAGGGCTTATCTGGATAGAACCGTACAGAAGGGCGAGGATCATCGGCTGGCTTGACCCGTGGAGCGATCCGGAGGACACCGGCTATCAGATAATCCAGTCGCTGTACGCGGTGGCGTCCGGCGGACTCTTTGGCTTAGGAATAGGACAGAGCCGCCAAAAGACGTTCATACCGGAGAGCTACAATGACATTATCTTCGCGATCATATGTGAGGAGCTGGGCCTTGTCGGGGCGGCTGTAGTAATAATGCTGTTTGTTCTGCTGATATGGCGGGGAATAAAAATCGCCATGACGGCAAAGGACAAATACTGCTCCTATGTGGCGACGGGAATAACGACGATGATAGCGATACAGGTAATAATCAACATTGCCGTTGTTACGAACTCCATGCCCAATACAGGTATGCCGATGCCGTTCATAAGCTATGGCGGAACGTCGCTGGTCGTTACGATGGCATCGATAGGACTGCTGTTAAACATATCAAGGGAGTGTAAAGGGTGATCGCAGTTAAGTTGAAATCTGCGATTTCAACTTGGTGGTGGAACTGAGCGAAAAAGTTCCGTAGAAGCTTTTCCGCTCAGAATACAATGAATTTTAGTAAATACAAGGCGGTGAAATTGAATTTCACCGCCTGTTTTGGTTGTACATTTGAAGTTAGCTTGTAAAATATGCACAGTCGAGAGAGTATGGACTAAATCAGTGATATAAAAGTTAAAATAAGGTATATAAGGTAATTTTAGGCATACAAACTGAAAACAGGCGAGGAATTCACTTTCTCGCCTGAACTGTGCCAAAAATCAGCCACGACCTGAGCGAAAAAGTTTCTACTGGAACTTTTTCGTTCATCACCGACATACAAGCCGAAAGCCTGCTTTCGGCTTAACACTGTTAATCAAGTTGAAATCGCAGATTTCAACTTATAAGCCTTCGGCTTAAAACTGAAAACAGGCGAGGAATTCACTTTCTCGCCTGAACTGTGCCAAAAATCAG